>NZ_JBKOQN010000070.1:0-14064 GCF_046764895.1 Nocardia sp. CWNU-33
TGCTCCCGCAGCCACGCCGTGATCTCGTAGCCGTACGCGGACCGCACGGACAAGATCGCGAGGACGATGCCCTCGAGCGTGCCTTTGAGCATCTCCGTGATCTGCTTGCCCACGGATAACCTCCTCGCGCTACTCACTGTTACTGACTACCAGTAGATAGTAGCACTTAGTAGTGGTGGCACAAGCCCTCGCCCGGCACCATGTCGATCTACTTCGAATTGGTCGAGGAAGTGCTGTTGTTCGTGATGTAGCCACTATCGGCGTCTGGCCTGACATCACCCTGACACCGCCCTGACACGGCCACGGACACGGTGTTCCACCTGGTCGCCAGGCTGGGCCAGGGCGCTGCACGGGCTGGCGCCAAGCGGCAGAGAAACCTATCTGGTAGCCGGGTCAGGTGCGAGTCGTCACCTGAGCGCCAGTGGTTGACCTGCGGATTCGTCAGTGCATCCCGATGACGAGTCTCACGCGAGGGGGCGACGACGGCTCGGGAAACTATCTGCCGTAGTGCGAGAGGTGATCGAAATTGGGAACGGTGGTGCGGATGCTTCCGACTGCGGCGGCCCGGGTCCGGTTTGCAGACTCAGTGAAGGGCGGTCCCGCACAGCGGCATGTCGGTGATGGTGTCTAGTGCGCGGCGTACCCGCCCCACCATGCACGGTAATTAGGGGATGTCCTGAGCTGCAGCGCGTTTCGCCCACTGGACGCGCGATAGGCGGCATGAGCGCGTGCTCGTCCGACTCGGTCGCGATACGGGAGGGCTGCATGATCAGCGGGACGTGGCAGCGGAAAATGCGACCCGGTCATCTACGCCCAGTCCGTTTACCGCCAGCACCAACACACCCGCGGACGGCATCGTGGGCAGCATGCATCGAGTGGTTGATCTCAAGGTTCTCTACTTCGGTACGCCCGTGGTATTGATCGGCACGCGAAACCTGGACGGGACGCCGAATCTGGCGCCGATGTCCTCGGCGTGGTGGCTAGGCGATCAATGCATGCTCGGGATGAATGCGGCGTCACAGACGACGCAGAACCTGCTCCGCGAGCGCGAGTGCGTGCTGAATCTGCCGTCCTCGGACTTCGTGGCGGCGGTGGATCGGCTGGCGCTGCTGACCGGTTCGCCGGTGATGACGCCGCACAAGATCGAGAAGGGATACCGGTACGAGCCGGACAAGTTCGCCGCTGCCGGCCTCACCCCCCTCCCGGGAGATGTCGTCGCGGCACCCCGTGTGGCCGAGTGCCCGATTCGGTTGGAGTGTGAGCTGCTATCCGCCGAGCCGTTCGGCATCGATACCCATGCGACCGCGCATACCGTGCGGATCATGCGCGCTCATGTGGCCGACGATCTGGTCATTCCCGGCACCCAGTACGTCGACCCGGTGGGATGGGATCCATTGATCATGAAGTTCTGCGAGTTCTTCGGCGACAGTACACAGTTGCACCCGTCCCGGCTGGCCGGAGCGTGGCGGATGCCGCATCCGGAGACCAGGCCGCTGAGCTGACCCGTCGAACGGGAGTGCCGGCACAAATCCGGCACTCCCGCGACGGGTCAGCACATCGGCAGCAGCGGACGTTCGCCAACCGCGCGCGCCCAGCGGCAGAAGAGCTCACTATAGTCAGTTAATGTCAGGGCGGTCCGTCAGTGCCGACGTGATCCACCAGGGAGTCTCGACACGCTCTATCGGCTGGTCCGACTGGCAAGGTTCGGCGTGCTTGATCATTGCTTCCGCATGGGGCTGCCTCCGGGGAGGTCGAGTGTGGCTCTGCGGCAACCGGGCTCAGGAATGCAGCAACTGCCGCACCCGGGCTGCCTCGCGGGTGAGGTGGTCGCGCTCGGGCACATTGGTGGCTGCGCGGGATGCCTCGGCGTACAGGGCAGTTGCCTGCTCGAGGTCGCCGGCGCGTTCGAGGAGGTAGGCGCGGACTGCGGTGTGGCGGGGCAGCTCTGGGTCCAGTTCGGCCAGCGCGGCCAGTCCGGCTCGGGGTCCGTCGGCCTCGCCGACTGCCACTGCGCGGTTCAGCCGCACTACCGGGCTGTCGGTGAGGAGTAGCAGTTCGTCGTACCACTCCACGATCTGTACCCAGTCCGTCTCGGAGGTGCTCGGGGCATCTGCGTGCAGGGCGGCGATCGCGGCTTGGGCCTGGTATTCGCCCAGCCGGTCGCGGGCCAACGCGGTCTGCAGAATCGCCACTCCCTCGGCGATAAGGCTGGTGTTCCAACGGGATCGGTCCTGCTCCGCGAGCGGCACTAGGCGACCGCCCGGGCCGGTGCGAGACGCACGGCGAGCGTGGTGCAGCAGCATCAGCGCGAGCAGCCCCGAGGCCTCGGGCTCGTCGGTCGAGGCGGCGAGCTGGCGGGTGAGGCGGATGGCTTCGGCCGCCAGGTCGATGTCCCCGCTGTAGCCCTCGTTGAAGACGAGGTAGAGCACACGCAGCACCGTCGTCAGATCGCTGGGCTGGTCGAGCGGCAACCCCGTGATACGCCGCTTGGCCCGGCTGATCCGTTGCGCCATAGTCGCTTCGGGCACCAGGTATGCCGTCGCGATCTGCCGCGTCGTCAGGCCGCCGACAGCGCGCAAGGTCAACGCGACGGCCGACCCTGGGGACAGGGACGGATGCGCGCACAGGAAATACAGCCACAGTGAATCGTCGGTGTCTGGCACCGGACCTGTCGACGGCTCGACCTCCACGGCGAGTTCCCGTCCCCGCCGGGATGTTTCGGCGCGGGCGGCATCGAGGAACTTGCGCCAGGCGGCCGCAACGAGCCATGCCTTGGCATCGCTCGGTGGATCGTCCGGCCACGTTTCCAGTGCCCGGATCAGCGCCTCCTGCACCGCATCCTCGGCCGCGGCGAAGCCGGCTCCGCGGCGGACGAGGACGCCGATCACCGCGGGTACGAGTTGTCGCAGCAGCGACGCGTTCACTCGGTCACCGTGGGCAACTCGGTGAGGAACGGTCGGACCTCGAGCCACTCCTGGACCGGCTTCCCACCCGCGCCCGGCGCCGCGGACAACTCGCCGGCCAGCTCGAGCGCCCGCTCGTAGGTCTCGACGTCGATGATCATCCACCCGGCGATCAGGTCCTTGGTCTCCGCGAACGGGCCGTCGGTAACAGGAGGGCGTCCGTCGCCGTCGGAGCGGACGAACGTGCCCCGCGGGGACAGCGCTCGACTGTCGACGAACTCGCCGGTCGCCTCGAGTCGCGCGGCGAAATCCTCCATATACTGCACGTGGGCCGTCACCTCCTCCGGCGTCCACCGGTCCATCGGCACGTTGTTGACCGGTGCCGGCGCGCCCCGGTAGTGCTTGAGCAGCAGGTATTTGGCCATGATGTTCTCCTCGGTTCGTTACGGCCCATTCTGGCCGCGTTGATCGGTTCAGGCGCGCTGACGCTCGGCCCGCTGCTGGACCAGCTCCTCGACCGCGGTGGGGAGGGTGGTTTCGAAGTCGATGAGTTTGACCCACGTCGGGGTGATGACTATCCGGACCATGCCGTCGTAGAGCGAGCGGACCTCGGCCTCCCACTCGACGCGCTGCTCGGGGGTCATTTCGTAGCTGCCGTTCATCTGCAGGTACTCCTCCGGGATGCCGTCCACCACGTCCAGCTCCGCTCGACCGCGGATGAGCAGGATCTTCGGCGGGTGCACCTCGGTGTCGATCGTCAGCGCGACCTCGGGGTTGTGCAGCAGGGAGGGCAGCTTCGGGGCATTCTTCGTGGTGCAGACGACGATCTGTGAGCCGTTCCAGGTGAATGCGATCGGGACGTTACGGGGTGTGCCGTCCTTGGCGACGTAGGCCATGCGGAGCAGGTCGCGAGCCAGGAGCTTCTGGCTGATCGGGAGATTCAGGATCGCGGTGATCTCGTTCGGTTGCATGGTGGTCGCTCCTTCGTCGGTATCGTCGAGGCCCGTTCGGCTGCTCGTACCCCTGGGACGGAGCCGCCTGAGCGTTCTCGACATCCACGGCGCATGAATTTCCGGATTTTTTCTGGACCCGATCGTCGCGGCGTCTGAAGATCAGCTGACGAAGCTGTGCGGAATTCGCTCCCGCCCGCTGTGGACCGGTTGACTGTGTGTGTCGCAGAGGCTGTGACATCCCCGGTATCGCCATCTGAAGGGTGCGCAGCAGTGAGATCACGGGTGATTGCGGCGCGGCCGTGACGGGATCTCGGTCGTGTCCGCCTGTCGCGGATCGGGATACGGGTGAGGTGTCCCCGCACCACGAACCACGCCCGCAGCGGCAGATGCGGATGTTCGGCGGAAGGCCCGACGCGTTACTGGTGCGGCAGGTTCATCCGGGCGTGGGGACCGTCAGCGCTGTGTGCGTATTGCCCGGGCGTCGTGCCCAGAATGCGTTTGAAGTGTCGGATTAGGTGCGGTTGGTCATGAAAACCAGTGGCGGCGGCCACGTCCCGCGCGGGCATGCCGTCCAGCAACAGCGGGCGGGCAAGATCAACCCGGCGGGAGATCAGATACTGGTGCGGTGGCATCCCGAACTGGCGGCTGAACGCGCGAATGAGGTGGGTGGGATCGGCAACTCCGTAGGGTTGAGCCCCCACGGTTTTGAAGGCGCCGTCGAGTCCGGCGGCTTTGTGGTTGGTATCGATATGGAAACGGGAAGCAGTAAGGGTGTACTCGTGCGACCCGTCGGGCACGGTGGTCGCCGAGCACCAGGTCAGTCATGAGAAATCGTTGCCGCGGCCGGGCTGGGCCGAAGTGAACGCGGTAGGGACGTGGTGAGCGGAGGCTTGCGCGATCAGCCGGGTGCTGATGGACGCAGCGCCATCAAGGGCACGGATTGTCGGGATGTGTCAGCAGTGTCGGACCATGCGTGGTTTTGCGCGACGAGCGCTTGGAAACGGTGCGTCCGGCGATTCTGTACGACGTCGACACCCGCGCATCGAGGTGGATCGTGGCTGGGGTGCACCGATCCCGAGGGAAACGCCGCGTCCCTACCGCGCGCATCCACGACCCGACCGCCGCTACGGTGGGATGTCATGGACACCGTTGCGGCCGCCCCGCCCGGGTCCGTGCACGGCCCGCGATCGGCATCGGCGTCGGCGAAACTTCGATTCTCGGGCACGATTCGGGATGCGCGGCCGATAGTTGTCGTAGCCGGATGCCTCATCATGCTGCAACTGCTACTGCGCTGGTGGGTAGTCAGCAGCGGTTACTTCTACTGGGACGATCTCATCCTGGTCGGGCGGGCGGACAGATACCCGGTGTGGTCCACGGATCTGCTGCTGTACAACCATGATGGGCATTTCATGCCATTGGCATTCGGCACGGCGTGGGTGGTGACCGCGGTGGCGCCGCTGGCATGGGCCGGACCGGTGGTGTCGCTGCTGATCCTGCAACTCGCGGCATCGGTAGCTGTACTGCGCATGCTGATCGTGTTGGTGGGCGCGCGGTGGACGATCCTGGTCCCGCTGCTCTTCTACCTGTTCTGTCCGTTGACGCTTCCGGCGTTCGCGTGGTGGGCGGCTGCCTTGAACGCGCTGCCGCTGCAATTCGCACTCGCCTGGGTGATCGGCGACGCGGTGCTGCTGGTCCGCAGTGGTCGGCATCGATACGCGATATCGGCGATCGCGGCGTTTGCGGTGGCCCTGCTGTACTTCGAGAAGTCGGCGATCGTCCCGTTCGTCGCGTTCGCCGTTGCTGCACTTGCTCAATACGTCGACGGGCATGCGGCCACGATTCGGGTGGTGGCGCGACGTGGTGCGGCGCTGTGGACCGGATCCGGCCTGGTGCTGGTGTGTTGGTTGATGGGTTATCTCACGGTGGTCGACGTTTCCGCCCTGCACAACAGCTTGGACGAACTACGGAATCTGCTGCCGAGGGCGACATCACTGGGCATCGTGCCGACACTGCTCGGCGGGCCATGGATCTGGGAGCGATGGCTGCCGTCGACACCGTGGGCGGATCCGCCGGGCTGGGCAGTGGTGTCGGCCTGGGGCACGCTCGGTGTCGTGGTGGTGCTGTCGATGCGTGCCCGGCTCAGGGTGGGGCCGGTCTGGCTGACGGCAGCGGCGTACATTCTGGTGGCCCAGCTACCGGTGGCGCTGGCCCGCGGCGGACCGAATACCGCGGCGGAAATCATGCAGTCCCTTCGTTACTTTGCCGACATGGCAGTGGTGCTGGCGGCGGTGGGGGCGCTGGTGCTTCGTGCCCGGCCGCGATCATCGCGCGGCCGGCCGCGCACTCTGCTTCCCGGCCCTCGTGCGGCGGGCGCAGTGCTGGTGGTGTTCCTCGTCAGCAGTCTCTGGTCCACGCACACATTCGTGAGATCGTGGCGCGCCGGCCCGACCAGAACCTACGTCACGAACGTGAAGTCGGCGCTGGACGAGCTGGATGACGCGCCCCTGCTCGAGCAGGAGGTGCCATGGAATGTCCTGAATCCGCTGGCATATCCACAGAATCTGGTCAGTCGAGTGCTGGCGCCCGTCGCGCCTCCCGGCACATTCGCTGCCTCGACGCCACATCTGCGGATGATCACCGACACCGGCGAGATCGTCGAAGCGGCGGTCTGGTGGAACCGAAGCATTCGCCCAGGACCAGAGGCGAACTGTGGTTACCGAATCCACGGCACCGCGCCGGTCGGACTGCTGCTCGACGGCCCGATGCTCGAGCACGAGTGGACCGCGCAGCTCAACTATCTAGCGAACCAGGATGGGCGGATCACGGTTGCATTCGAACACGGCGAACCTGTCGCGGCTCCGGTCCGGAAAGGCCTGAACGCGGTGTTCGTCCGGATCGTCGGCAGCGGATCTGTACTTCGGATCGCCTCTCGCACAACAGGACTCGACCTATGTATTGGGTCAGGTCCGGTCGGCGTCGCGTCCTACGACAACTGAACAGAGATCACAGCGGGCAATGTCCGCACTTGCCGATTGCCGGATGTTCTGGGGCAATCGAAATGCTGTTCCATGTGCCCGATCGCCTGCAGGCACTGAGCGAGATTCACCGCACGCTCAGACCTGGCGGCAGAACAGTGCTCAGCGACTTCGTTGCAAAGCAGTCGACCGACGAGGAATGGGATCTTCTGGCGGCTGGTATCGACGAGCCAGACGTATGGGCACAGTGCCCCGGGGGAGAGGGCATCCAACCCGGTCGTATCTCAATCGTGTGGAGCGTGGAACTGTAGTGGAGTGTGTTTCGTGAGGATGTCGGTGAGGAAACCGCATCATCGCCCACGGATGCCGTCCCGACGAGGGGGAACACTTCACCAGGTCGGGCGGAGTTCGTATGGTCGTTGGGCTCCCGGATTTACCGTTGCGCGGCCGAGTGCGCCTGTGTGACCCAGCACGACTCGGGTACACCGCAGTTGCCCGGGCCACCAGCATCGGCACTGGTGCAAAGAGCGCAAACCCGAGTCGCGCGCCGCGGCAGTTTGATCTATGACACCTCCACCGTCGGAATCATCCTTGACGCCACAGCCCTTATCGCCGCGCCCACCAGCTTCTTCCTGCAGACCCTGATCCAGACCCATATCGATCAGGGCCGGCCTTTCGTCGTGCCGGTGTTGGCGTTGTCTGCTGCGGCCAACAGCGACAACCGCGTGACCCGCGCCTCTATCAATCATCGTGGTATCTGGATCGTCGACTTCACCGCCGCGCTGGTGGACGACATCGCCGAACTGGCTCGTGAGGCCACCGCACCCACCGCACTGGACATTCTGCACTGCGCCTACGAGGCGATATCCACCGACATCTTTCCGATCGTGACTCGTCAACCAGCTGCTTACACCAACATCCCGCACCCTTTGCACCTCGAACCGCTCTGAGTTGGTGGATACGGCTGCGTTGGCGACCTTGTGATTCGGTAGTGCGTGCGGAGGTCTTCTAATCTCGGCGTGTCGTGAACTCGTGTGTACTACGGCACGCCAGACCTAACCCCTACCGGGGTCAGATCCGCCGTTAACCCGACACTCCCCAGTAGATCAGGCAATTGTGAGTTGTTCGATACGATTTCCATCGAGGGTGAACTGGTAGCGAAGGTCTGTGGTCCCGCCGGGGAAGTCGCCTTCGAGGTGCTGGGTGACCACGTAGTGGGTGGCCTCTATGGCCCGGGCGCCGGTGGGCTCGATTGTGTAGGTGTACTCGGTGGCCGAGTGGCTGAGCCATTGCTGGATGGCGGCGAAGCCGTGGTAGGCGTGGCCGTCGTCGACGACTGTGGCTTCGCTGGTGAACGCAGTGAGCGCGGTGGCGGTGTCGTGAGCGCGGTGTGCGCTCAGGTAGCGGGTGATCACCTCGGGTAGCAGTTCCAGGGTGATGGTGTGGGTTTTGTTGTGCATGGTTTTCCCGGCGGTGCGATGGATCAGGCGGTAGGGGTGGTGCCCCCATCGATGACGTACTCTGCGCCGACGATGGAGGTGGCACGGTCGGAGACGAGGAAGGCGACTAGTTCGGCGACCTCTTCGGGGCGGTTGGGTCGTCCGAGGGGGATGCCGCCGAGGGAGTCCATGAGCTTTCCGAGGGCGGCGTCGCGGCTGATGCCTGCCTCGTCGGCGATGCGGTCGATCAGGTTGTCGGCGGCGGTGGTCTGGGTGAATCCGGGGGAGACGGCGGTGACCCGGATGCCTTGCGGGGCGACCTCGTTGGCCAAGCCCTTGCTGTAGGTCGCAAGGGCGGCCTTGGCGGCGGCGTAGGCGAGGGTCCCGTTCCACAGCGGCATGCGGCGCTGGATCGAGGTGACGTGCACGATCACGCCGCTGCCCGCCTCGATCATTCCCGGTAGCAGTCCACGGTCCAGACGGACGGCAGCCATCAGGTTCGTGTTCAGCTCACGGGCCCAGTCTTCTTCGCCGAGTGCGGCGAATCCCCCGGCAGGTGCTTCGGATCCGCCCAGGGTATTGATGAGGATGTCTATGCCACCCAAGCGGTCGGTCGCCTCGATGACGACGGCTTCGGCGCCTTCGGCGGTGCTCAGATCGGCGGCGATGAACGTCTTCTCCTCGACGTCCTCGGGGCGGCTGCGGGCGGAGACGAGCACGGCCGCGCCCGCTTCACGCAAGCGCGCGGCGATTGCCGCACCGGTGCCCTTGGTGCCTCCGGACACCAACGCGCGACGGCCGTCGAGGGAGTCGCTGATGGACTCGGTCAAGTGCATAGTCCTTTCCCGGGCGTGGCAAAGTGACTCGCCCACGTAGTGACTACTAGAATAGAAGTTATTAACTTCGAAATTAGCAGGGACTCGGGAGGTTGTCATCTTGGCCAGCCGCATCAGGGCAGGAGACTGGGAGTGTCCGCTGTCGACGACGGTGGAGCAGGTGGGCGAGTGGTGGACGCTGCTGATCCTGCACGACGCATTCGACGGCTACACCCGGTTCGACCAGTTCCAGGACAACCTGGGCATCTCCTCGAGCATGCTCACAGCACGCTTGAAAGCCTTGGTCGCGGACGGGCTGCTGGAGCGACGCCCCTACCAGACCAATCCGGTGCGCTACGAATACGTGCTTACCGATCGGGGGCGCTCACTGCGCCCGGTGCTCGTGGCCTTGGCCGCGTGGGGCAATGCGCGCTTGGCGCCCGAGGAACGGAGCATGGTTCTTGTGGCCGCCGATACCGGCGAAGAGGTCGAACCCGTCGTCGTCGACGCCAGGACGGGTCGCCGCCTGGATGACAGTGACGCCTACGTCTTCGCCGCTGGTCCTGCTGCCAGTGCCGATATGCTCAACCGGTATGCGGGCCGCGTAGCCCTCCGCGTGAAGGGGGCCTGACCCCAGCGACGATCTGGCCGGCCGGGGGTAGCGCACCTGGAACGCGCCACCTGAGGCACGGTCTCGAGCACGCCGACAACCACTCCAGCCGCCAAGGCGGTCGCCCCCCCCGACTGCGAGCACTCCAGAGATCGTGCCCACGTGCCTCTTTCGTCGTCCCGGAAGTCGGTTGGATCGGTCAATTGGTCGGTCCTGGTCGGCGCTTCAGCCCCGTGAGGAATGTCGTGAACACCCGGGCCGTTCCATGTGCTGGCGGTTCTTACCCAGCGTAATGTGCTGCCGTCCGCGACGGCGCGAGATCCACCGTCGGGATTATCCGGATCGATGTGCCAGCTCTTCACCCAGCGCGGGTGGATGCGAATTATTTCGTGGGAGAACCACTCCGGCGCGACCGGTGGCACGTCCACGGTCGGGGTTTCCGTCACGCCCCGGATCTCGACGCCCCGTCCCCAGCCGGGCTTGACCTCGCCCGGCTCGTTTGGCGCCATTCATCGATGAGCAGGCTGAACCTTCTGGTTGCGGAGAATGTTCCAATAGCGTTGCGTTGCAGTTTGATTCGGTCAGCCGATGTCGATGGTGTCATCATCGTTGAGCCGATGCTCCACTGCCCGCTAGGGCGTAGTTCGCGCGGTGATCTGCCGGGGCGTGAGCACACGAGTGTCCGCCCCAGAGGCCGCGACCGCGATCATGGCGCGACCGATCTCCCGATTGTCGTTGACCGCGTTCGGCGCCAGCCGCTCGAGCAGCGGGATCAGCGGCCCGGTGACTGCGTACGCGGCGCGATACAACCGGGTCTTGGAGACCGCACCGTCCATCGGCTGTACGAATCCGGGCCGGAACATATACGCCTGGAAGGGAAGTGCGAGCAGATCGTTCTCGGTCTTCCCCTTCACCCGCCTCCACATCGACCGACCCTGCTCAGTGCTGTCGGTGCCCTGCCCGGAGACATAGATGAACGTCAGCTTCGGGTTCGCGGTCGCCAGCGTGCGACCGACCTTCAAGGCCAGGTCGTAGGTGATCCGGCGGTAGTTCTCCTCTTTCATGCCGACAGAGGAGACACCGAGGCAGCAGAAACAGGCGTCGAACTCCGGCAGTTCGCCGGCGATCACGGAGAGATCGGTCGGATCGGGTTGGACCAGCTCACGCAGCTTGGGGTTCTCGATACCCAGCGAGCTGCGCCCGACCGCGAAGACTTGCTCGACCCGCTCGTCTCGGAGGCACTCGTTGAGAACCCCCTGCCCGATCATGCCGGTCGCGCCGAAGAGGATTACCTTCATGTCAGGCACCTTGCCTGAGCGACAAGAGGATTGTGGGCATCCGCCGCTGATGGTGATCCCGAGGTCGGCGCCGTAGGGCATCCGCCTTGGTTGGGCACCGCCCCGATCAATGGGCCGAGATCATCTCGGCCTCGGCAACGTACTGACATGCCGATTGCCGCGTATCGCTGGCCTGGATGTGGCGCAAAGCGCCCCTTCCCGCCGACTGAACCCAGACTGTCGCCGACCGGCAGTGCCTCCGTCCGGCCCAAAGATTGCTTGTTGAACACCAATCGTTTTCGACACGTTTGTTGAACATCGCTCCGGCATGGCCATCCTGCCGATTCCGTCCGGCCGGGCCGGTGTTCAACAAACGATTCTCAACACCTCTAGTTGGCCGTCCACTACGTAAAGGCGCGGCCGATCAGTCGAACTTCACATACCGGGTGACGTTGCCGGACATGTTTGGGGGCAGCGTTCCGACTTCGTCGGAGCAGCCAGCGGAACGGTAGTAGTGCATGGTGCTGTTGGTGACGTTGTTCGCGTAGAAGGGAGGTCGGGCGCCTTGCAGGGTGTAGCAGTGGCCGGACTGCGGATTCTCGAGTGCGGCCGACATTGTGCCGCCGCCGTCTGGGCTCCAGTAGAAGCCGCCTGTCGCGGCTTCGGCAGTGGCGGGCAGCAGAGCGAGGACGCTTACGGCGACGGCGACGGCGACCGCGACGGCAAGAGTTTTGGACTTCATGTCGAATCCTTCCGGCAAGCTGTTGAACGATCGGTGGCTTCTGCACGCGCCCGAAGTATGAACGGCGACACTATGATCCCCGATCATTCCCGGCTTAGCGCCGCATCGCCGGACTGTGTCTCGAAACCATCAATTCTCGACATCTTGGCGGCGCACACTGGGTAGTGACGGTCTCTGCATCGCAGAAAGGACCCGTGGAATCGTGACGAAGCGGACGGTCAGCCAGGGTGAGCGGATCTACAACGATGTCTCGATCGAAGTTCAATCGGGCTTCGCGGGCACAGCTGTGACGATGGTGACCGGCAGCCATGCCGCTGGCGCGGCGACCCGCGCCAAGGTGAAGAAGGCGATGAAGAAGGTTGCTGACGAGGAGTACAACATGTCCGAGGAGGAGTTCTCCGACCATTGCATGCGAGGGCCATCGCCGTTCGGAGTATGAGGGCGGCCGTACTCGATCCGGCCTCATGGCCAAGTGTTGAGAATCGTTCGGTTCTTGAACATCCACCCCCGGGAGGGAACCGGCAGGCCAGCCCCACCGAAGCGGTACCGATAAAGCGTGTCGAAAGGTATGAAGCTGGGGACGGTGGCATCCCGCCCGAACGAACGTCCGGAAATACCGATGAGCGCTCAAAGGCTTGGACTCGTCGGCGGGTTTCCCGTGCTCCCACGGTCTCAGCTCAGTGGTGTGTTCCGTGGCCGGCACGGATGTGACCGACGTGGCCCGTGTCTAGCGTTATGAGCATGGAAATCAACGCGAACATCAGCACCGACATCAACGTTCACCTCGAGGTGGCCGATCCCCAGGCCACTGCCGCGGCCTACGACACCGCGTTCGGACTGGGTGACCGGCTCGGGTTCCGGGCTTCGCCGGCGCCGACGACCGGTTTCCGTGGATTCATCTTGTCGCTGGTGGTGTTGCAGCCCTCCACTGTCGACAGCCTCGTCGGCACCGCGGTCGATGCCGGGTTCACCGTCCTCAAGCCCGCGAAGAAGAGCCTGTGGGGTTACAGCGCGGTGGTGCAGGCGCCGGAGGGCACGATCTGGAAGATCGCCACCTCGAAGAAGAAGGATGTGGGCCCGTTCACCCGCGAAATCGACGACCTGGTGTTGCTGATGGGCGTGACCGATGTGAAGGCCAGCAAGCAGTTCTATGTCGATCGCGGCCTGACGGTGTCGAAGAGCTTCGGCGGCAAGTACGCCGAGTTCGCGAACTCGAGCTCTCCGGTCACCCTGGCGTTGTACCCACGTAAGGCTGCCGCCAAGGAGGCGGGGGTCTCCCAGGAAGGCAGCGGATCGCACCGCATCGTCATGGACAGCGGCATCGGTTCGTTCACCGACCCGGACGGGTTCGCGTGGGAGGCAACGGCCTGAGCGGGCTAGATCCGACCTACGTCGTCCGCAGCGAGGTGCGGGTCGAGGAGATCATGGCGGAGGCCCAGAAGGCCGGCGCCCGCAGCAGAACAACAGGAGAAAGATCATGAAGTTTCGGACCCACGTCGAGCCACCCGAGCCAATGCGGGGCCTGGAAGTTCCGCCCGAGGTGGTAGCAGCGCTCGGCGAGGGCGCGCGGCCGCCAGTGACGATCACGGTCAACGGGCATTCCTGGAAGAGCCGGGTCGCCCTGATGCGCGGCCGCTACCTGCTCGGCTTCAGCAACGCCAACCGGCAGGCCGCGGGTGTCGCGATCGGCGACGAGGTCGAGGTCGAGGTCGAGGTCGAGGTCGAGCTCGACACGCAGCCACGCGTCGTCGTCGAGCCCCCAGACTTCGCCCGAGCCCTGGACGACGTCCCCGTCGCCCGCGCCGCATATGACAACCTTGCCTATAGCCGCAAGCGCGAGCACGTGCATGCCATCGAGAGCGCGAAGAAGTCCGACACGCGCCGACGGCGCATCGAGAAGGCCATCGCCACCCTGCGGGGCTGAAACCCGAGACGCGAGACTCTGCCGGCTATGAAATCGCCGCCTGAAGCTGCCGAATTCCTCGTGAAGGGACAGGTATGTCGAAGCGACTCATGACCGATCGGTACTGGTTCCTGGTCTTAGGTTCGCGCTGGGCGCAGTGACCAAGTACTGACCCCGGCGACACGATATTCAGCGCGGCGTAGACCTGTCTCGGAGCCACTGGACAAGTGTGCCGCGCGAGTTTGCCGATGCCTGCCGTCAACCTCGAACCACGCGCCACAAACGTACTGTCATGCCGCTGGGCGTGCGGTTGGCGAATGTCCGCTTCTGGCACCCCTCTATGTCAAGAGGGCGGTTGTTTGGGGCGTAGTCTCGCTGGTGGCGGGTTCGGGAAGTGACTTGTCCGAAGTGTCGATCGTTGGGGTCGAGTCGGCCGCGCTGGATGTC
>NZ_JBKOQN010000071.1:0-13910 GCF_046764895.1 Nocardia sp. CWNU-33
GACGCACTAACGCTCGGGTGCAATGGTCCTGCTCATCTTTGCCCGAAGCCTATTCTCGGACACACCGACCCACGCCCCTGCCAGTGCCAGTTCTGCTGCGTGAACCCAGGGATCAAAGGGCCGATTCAACCGCTCATCGGCATTATGGTGCGTTCGGCGGGCCATGTCGTGGCCGGTGCGGACAGCGCGATCAGCGGCACTATCGTGCATTCTGAGACCGCCGAAAACCTCTCCTGTATTGAGATTCCCCCGCTTTCTCGGATAGCTCCGCGATTGCCGGTGGTGGGAAGTTGGTCGAGGCTCGGATGCCTAGTCTCGGGATGGGACCGTGCCGGTCCCATCATCATCGAAATCGAACATTTCCGCGTTCCTCTAGAGGATGTATGACTCACATTACGCCGCCACGCCCGGTCGATCTCGTGGCCGTCTTTCCCGAGCTGACGCGACTGGCCCGCACCGCGACTCGCCTGCACCCACGTCCGGGAACACCATCGGTGCACGACAGTTCGATCGGCGGGCCACTGCTGTGGCCGGCAAGCGAGCCATGGCCGCACTGCCACGCTGAGGATCACGACGCAGAACGGCTCCCGTCGATCTCTTTGGCGGACGCCAGGCTGGAGCGACGGATACGCGCGGCCAGAAACAGTGAGGGCAGGGAATACACCACGGAGGAGAGGGAAATCCTCGACCGGATGGAGGAGCGCCCGGCGACCGACGGTCCGATAGCGATGCTGCCGGTCGCGCAGTTGTACGTCCGTGACGTGCCGGGTCTGCATCCGCCCGAGGGAGCGGACCTGCTGCAAGTGTTGTGGTGCCCCTACGAGCACGACGACGATGGTATGCCCAAGACCGCACTGTTCTGGCGGTCCGCGGCGGCGATCACCGACGTTCTGGTGGATCCTCCGGAACCGGCGGAGTACGAGCAGGACCTGGTGCCCGAACCGTGCATGATCGATCCGGAACAGGTGATCGAATACCCGAAATCGGGGGAGCTCGAGGGGGAGCTTCGGCAACGAGTGGACCAGTGGACCATGGCTCAGATTCCCGGCGTCGAGTTCGACGGTCTCGAGGACGACGATCAGCCCTACGACTTGTTGTGTATCGCGCCCGGATGGAAAATCGGCGGATGGATCAGCTGGAACATGCAAGACCCTTATCCGAACCCCTGCCCCACCTGCGGCACCCCAACCGAGCCGCTACTGACGATCGCCAGCCGCGAGTGGGAAATGAACGGCCGCCACTGGGTCCCGTACGAGGACCAGGCCGCCGACATCTTGTGGGGTGCTGTACAAGGTGGCCCGAGCAGCCCGACCCAGATCTGTGTCTCTGACGTCAACAACCAGATCATCCGAATCTGCCCGACATCACATGAGCATCCGCACATCCAGATGATGCAATAACCAACTACGCGGCGAACGATCAGTTCCACGGACGCCGCACAACCGCTCATCGGCATTTCAGTGCGTTGCGGGAGGCTGAACCGGTTGCCGGCGTTGTTCGCGGGCCGCAGCCGCGCGACTCGATCTTGTGGTTCGCGCGAGCCACCGCTCGAGGTCGGCGGTCGTCGGAGCCGTGCTGGACCCCGGGCCGGTGGTGGCTGCCGTTCCGCACGCCACGGCGGCGGCGAGGCATTTCGCCGGCGGCCAGCCGACGAGCAGGCCATGAACGAAACCGATGTTGAAGCAGTCACCGGCTCCGGTGGTATCCAGAGCCGAAATCTGCGGTGCGGCAACGTCGTAACGTTCGCCGTCGTGTGTTGCGGTGGCTCCGGCACTGCCGAGTTTGATCACCACGGTCGGCACAAGTTCGTTCAGCCGCGATATCGCATCATCTATGGTCGGCGCCCTGGTCAGCCGCAGTGCTTCCTCGGCGTTGGGCGCGAAGATATCGGTGGAAGCCAGCGCGGCTCGCACTCCGGGGGTGTCGACATCGACGGCGACGTCTTGGCAGTCCATCACTACGGTGATGCCGAGGTGGCGGGCGAGCTTCAGCGCGTGCACGGTGTCGGCGTCGTAGCGTAGTTGCGGCACCATCAGGACACGCGGTCGGTATTGCCGCAGCAGCGACGAGAGCGGTTGCGGGGAGCTCGGGTCCTGGAAACTGACCATCGCACGGTCCTCGGGCGTGGACAGGGCGACGGTCAGGCTGCGCAGCGGCGTCGGCTGATGTCGGTAGGCGCTCTCGTCCAATCCTTCTACGCGTGCCGCGTGCAGGACATGGGTGCTGAAGGGATCGGTGCCGAAGTCGGTCGCCCACACAACATCGTGCCCGAGCCGATGCGCGGCCATGGCCAGGGTGTAGGCGCCACCGGGCATCATGGTGAACCCATCAGCGAAGACCTCTCGGCCAGGTCGGACGGGCTCGGGTAGCCCGTGGAAGATCAGATCCACAAAATAGGCGCCCACCACGAGAATTTCCCGCCCACCCGGCTCGTCTGTGCCCATCCGATGAGCGTACCGGGGTGTGGTGCGGGATGTGGGTGGCGGTCGAGATGGTCACGGCGGCACAGGGATTCATGCTGCGGGTGTTAGCTTTGGATTGGTGATGAGGATTCTGGTCACCGACTTGGACGGTACGTTGCTGGGCGGGGAGATCGCCGACCGGCGTCGGCTGTGTGCGGTGTTGGCCCGCCATCCGGAAGTGACGGTGGTTTTCGCCACCGGCCGCGGTGTGGCGTCGGTCGCCGATGTGCTGTGTGACCCGCTGGTGCCGAGACCACGCTGGATCATCGCCGATGTCGGTGCCACCGTGGTCGACGGCGCCGACCTACAACCGGTCGGGGATATTCAGGCCCACCGTCGTACCGGATGGCCTGGGACACAACAAGTTCGGCAGGCGATGAGCCGTTTCGGGCAACTGACGTACCAGCGGGTGGCGCAGGACGGGCGCTGCTCGTATCACCTGGCATCGGGCCAGCTGACCGACGAACTCATCGCCGCTGTCCACGCGCTCGGATGCCGGTGGCTGTACTCGGCGGACCGCTACTTCGACGTCGTGCCGCCGAACGCATCAAAGGGCAACGCCGTGGCGGCGTTGGCCGAAAAGTTCGGTTGGCCAATGGATTCCGTCCTGGTGGCCGGTGATTCGCTCAACGATGCATCGCTGTTCGAACTGGGCACACACGCCGTGATAGTCGGCGCCGCCGAGCCCGCCCTATACCGGGCGGTTCCCCTCGACGCGCGTATCCATCGCCCCGAGCGTCCGGGCGCGGGCGGGATTCTCACAGCACTGCACGCACTGGGGTGGGTCGCACCGGACAACTGCACCGAGGACCGGCACTGCCTGATAGTCGGCTATCACCGACCACCGGTCTCCCGGGGTGAGCGACGATCACCGTCCAGCCCTAACGGGATTCTACCCAGCCTGACCGCCCTGTTCGCTCAGGGGTTGCCGGGTATCTGGGTCGCCGCTCAGGTCGGCGAGGACGGTGTCGACGCACGCGAGCACGACGCCCCGATGTCACTGCTGCCGGTGACCCCCGACGAATGGAGTGGCTACTTCCATCGCGCATGCAAGGACACACTGTGGCCGATCCTCATGTCCGAGCCGCACCGCATGCGCTTCGATACCGCGGCCTGGGCCCACTATCGTGTAGTCAACCAGCGATATGCCGAGCGTATCGGCGAGCGAGCAGCACACGGCGCGACTGTCTGGCTACACGACTACAACCTGTGGCTCGTCCCCGGCGTGCTTCGCCAGGTCCGACCCGATCTGTGCATCGGACTGTTCCACCACACTCCGTTTCCGCCGCCGGAGGTGTTCGCCGCTCTGCCCATGGCAGACGAAATTCTTTCCTCGCTCATACAGTTGGACTGGGCTGGATTTCACACCAATGCCTTCGCCGACAACTTTCGACAAACCCTGGTTGGTCAGCCCACACTGCCTGCCTTGGGTGTCCATCCGCTGGGTATCGATCGTCCAGCCATCGAAGCACTCGCCCGCAGCCGTGCCTCGCGCATACGGCCCCGCCGTCACGCGTTGGTGCTCTCCGTCGAACGTCTCGATTACACCAAAGCCCCCGTACACAAGGTCGACGCCATAGCGGCGTTGCTGGAGCACCGCCCGGACCTGCACGGCCGATTGGTGTTCCGGCTCGTCTGCCCACCACCGGAACCAGGCATCTCCGCCTACGACACCACTCGCCGCGCTCTCGAGCGACGCATCACCGAGATCAACGACGCCTGGCGTGTCGGCACTTGGCAACCGATCGACTACATCCCGCACAACCTGCCGCTCGCCGAGGTGATGGACCACTACCTGGCCGCGGACGTGTTCTGGGTGACATCCCTGCAGGACGGCATGAACCTGACCGCAAAGGAATTCGTCGCCGCCCAGTCGGCAGTGACCGGACCCGGCTCCCGGCCCGGGGTGCTAGTGCTGTCCCGCTACGCCGGTGCCGCAACAGAACTCGGCGACGCCGCCCTACTCACCGACCCGCATTCCCCCGAAGACCTCACCGCCACACTTGCCCGCGCACTATCCCTCGACCGCACCGAGCGCCGCACTCGCGCGAAACGTCTGGCCCACCTCTTGGGCCACGACCGCCCCATCGACTGGGCAACCCGCATCATCGACGCCATCCGCGTCCGCACCCCCGACCCGGCCGCAGTGCCGATCACTTACCAGCCGTCCTGATCGCGCAACTCGGCAGATTCGGACATCGCGAAACACGCGGAAATCGGCATTACCGCGCGTGCACACCGCCATTCATTCGCCCGGTCGACGCAGCTTTTCGACCGACCGACGGCCGCCAATAGATTCATGCACGACATGAGTCTGTATTTCGATGTGGACACGATATCGAGGACTGCCACTTCAGCTCACCGCGCCCAGCACACACTCGAACGGGCCAAAGATCCAGTGATCACCTTTCATGCTTGGACACCTGTATAGGTTTGCTGACTCGAAAGGAACTGCGAAATGAGCGCTTTGGGCACCCCACTCAAGAAGATCGTCGCTACCAGCGCGATTATTGGCGGGGCCGGCATGGCATTCGTTGGCCAAGCTTCCGCCGCTACCGATCAGGAATGGGACAGCCTCGCCGCGTGTGAGTCGGGTGGTAATTGGAGTATCAACACCGGCAACGGGTTTCAGGGCGGCCTGCAATTCTCGCCGGGCACCTGGGCTGCATATGGCGGTGCCGCGTATGGGCCGACTGCCGACAAAGCCACCCGTGAACAGCAGATCGCCGTCGCCGAGCAGGTACTCGCCGCTCAGGGCTGGGGCCCTTGGGCAGGTTGTTCGGCAGCGCTGGGCCTTTTCCGGTGAGGGAGCAGGGCTGTCCAGCGGGCTCTGGACCCACATCGTCCCGGTCGGCAACCTGCTCTTCTTCTACATAACCCGAACCTTTCGCGTAGAAGAACAGCTGGCCGTCGCCGAGTGACACGATGTGGTCCCAGAATTTCGAAAACTGCGGCGGCGGGAAGTTTTGTAAGTTGGTGAACTTTCCGTCGGCGGCCACCTTTCCTGTAGCGACTTGTCCGGTGGTCGAATTGTAGAAGAACGGCAGCCGGCCACCGGCGGACACGATTCGCCACCATTCACCGAACGCTCCAGGCGGGAAGGTGTTCAGATTGATTTAATTGCCGTCGGCGTCGAGTTTCCCACCGCGCCCGCACGGTTTATTGAATTATCGGCGCAGCCGACGCATGTTCGGCCGAACCGGGTGTTGCAGGACTACCCGCCCGGACACTTCGGCGACTGGGAATACCTGAGTCCAGCCGAGACAACCGGCTCTTCTTCTACAACAGCGGCTATTTCTACGAGCCTCGACTGTGAGCGGGCGCATCGGGGAAGCTCGACTCCGACGGAAAATACGTCAACATGGTGGACTTCCCGGCCGGTCGCTTCGGGCACTGGAGCAGCATCGTCGCCTGAGCCAGTCGTATCCTGCGACAAGTCCAGGCGGATCGACCTGCACGGTCGGCGCGTCCCCACGCTCTCGAGTCGAGTGACGCACATCACGTCCGTTCGTGTCATGTTTCGGCGATGCGCGGTGTCTCGAGGGTATGACTGAACACAACACACGCCACAAGGTCGTTGTCATCGGCGGCGGCTATGCCGGGACACTTGCGGCCAACCATCTGCGGATGCGTACCGATGTCGATATCACGCTGGTCAATCCCCGCCCGAAGTTCGTCGATCGAGTCAGGCTGCACCAGTTCGTGGCCGGCACCGGCGATGCGACGGTGGACTACAGCACGCTGCTCGGCGAGGGCATCCGGTTGGTTGTCGACAGCGCCACCCGCATCGACACCGCCGCCCGTGTGGTGCGGCTGGTGTCGGGTCACGCGCTGGACTACGACCACGTCATCTATGCGGTCGGCAGCACCGCTGCGATACCGTCGTCAGTGCCAGGCGCGGCCGAGTTCGCTTTCCCCCTGGCTGAATTCGAGTACGCGCAACGGCTGCGCGCCAGGCTGGAGGAGGTGCCCCTCGATGCTCCGGTCACCGTGGTCGGCGGCGGATCGACCGGCATCGAGACGGCCGCCGAACTGGCCGAACAAGGACACACGGTGACGCTGGTGTGCGGAGGAACCCTGATGTCGTCACTGAGTGCGTCGGGGCGCCGGCACGTCGCCAAGTGGCTGTCCCGGCACGGTGTCACCGTGCTCGAGGCCGACGCGGTGACCGAGGTTCGGCCGGATGCGGTCGTCTTCGCCGACGGCGCGGTACGTCCGAGCGCACTCACCATCTGGACGACAGGTTTCGGCGTGCCGGAGTTGGCGGCCGAGAGCGGGCTACAGACCGACGCGCTCGGCCGGCTGCTCACCGACGAGACGCTGACCAGTATCGACGACGACCGCATCGTGGCGACCGGCGACGCCGCCGCACCGTCGGGCCAGCCGCTGCGGATGAGCTGCCAGGGCGCGGGGGCGCTCGGGGCACAGGCCGCCGATACCGTGCTGAGTCACATCGCGGGGACCGAACCCGCGGTGATCGACCTGGCCCTCACGGGGTCGTGCGTCAGCCTCGGCCGTCGCGTTGGCATCCGACAGCTCGCCCGCAAAGACGACATCGCGGTGAACCTCTACATCGGCGGCCGCATGGGCGCGAGAATCAAGGAGATGACCTGCAAGGTCGCGGTGTGGAAGATACGTCGCGAGGCCCGCAAGCCGGGTTCGCTGATCTGGCCCAAGGGCGGCCCGCGTCCCGAGCAGTCGGCCTCCGCTGCGCCGGTGGTTACATCCTGATGATGACCGACGAGCATGCCGAGCGGTTCACCCTGCTGCGGCCGCTGCTGTTCACGATCGTCTACGAAATCCTCGGCTCGACAACCGAATCCGACGACGTGTTGCAGGACAGCTATCTGCGGTGGGCCGAGGTGGACCTGGCGACGGTGCGCGACACCAAGTCGTATCTGGCACGACTGGTCACCCGTCAGGCGCTCAACGCATTGCGGGCCAGCAGGCGCCGTCGCGAGGACTACATCGGTCCGTGGCTGCCCGAGCCGCTGCTGCTCGACGAGCACGACGCGTCGGCTGACATGGTGCTCGCAGAGTCGGTCTCGATGGCGATGCTCGTGCTGCTCGAGACACTCACTCCCGACGAGCGTGCGGTGTTCGTGCTGCGTGAGGTGTTCGGCTTCAACTACGACGAGATCGCCGCAGCGGTGGGCAAATCCGTTATGACGGTGCGCCAGGTGGCGCACCGTGCCCGCGAGCACGTGCAGGCGCGGCGTAAACGCTTCGAGCCGGTCGACGCGGCGCAGATCGCGCAGATCACCGAACAGTTCATGACAGCGGCGGCTACCGGTGACACACAGGGACTGCTCGCGCTACTCGCTCCCGACGCCACCTGGACCGCCGACAGCGGCGGCAAGGTCATCGCGGCGCGCCGGCCGGTGGTGGGCGCGGAGCAGATAGCCCAGTACCTGATGCACTTGTTCCACAGGGCGAGTAGGACGCCGAACCTACGGATCGAGATGGTCAACTGCAACAACACGCCCGCGATCACCGTCTACAGCGACGACCACCTGGAAGGCATCTACCTGATCGAGATCATCGACGGCAAGATCACCAACTTCTATGCCATCCGCAACCCGGACAAACTCCTCACGGCGGCGGTTCCGCGCCGGATCAGCCGGTAGAGAGCCGACAAGCCGCAGTGAACAGACCCGACCCAGGACTCGGCTGCCGCACCTCGGCAGCCGAGTCCCCGCTGTGCGGTGTCGCAGGTTCGGTGTGCTCGGTCATCGGCACTATCGGATGTTGTCGCGACTGACGTTGCTCACGAACGCGCACTATGCGGCTATTCAAGACTGGCAGTAGGACCGGTGCTCGGCTCCATTGGCCTCGAGTGGACTCGACGCTAATACTGACATCCGCCGGGCGGTTCGCGGGACGGCTTTGGAGTTTGATGCACGGAGTGGTCCTACTCGAAATCACCGGCTACCTCCGACACGAAGGGCACGCCGTTACCAATATCCTCGGCCCCGCCACCGTGGACCTGCTCGTCGGCATGGGTGACGAACGGAGCCGAATCGAGCAGTCGAGGGCCCACGCGGTAGCGCGACTCGGCAAGCAGGCACCAGGCAGCTCGCCCATGTCTCCCGCTCACGGCGCCGACCCCGCTGCGGATCAGTGAACCATCCCCGCGGTTCCCTCGGCCATGGACGATCACGACGTGGGTTCCCGGAGAACCGGCCGACCGCACCCCGGTGCCCAGTGGCGAGTATGCGGCCGAGAGTTCGGCCGGTTTTCTCCAGGCGCTCCATCAGCCCGCGCTGCCGCAGCGCCGGCCAACCCGACCCGCGGAGTCCCCCTCATCGGACTTGCCTCCGAGTTCGACAGACTGTTCCGCAGCGTGGAAGGCATCGTCACCGCGGTCTACGACGCGTTCCGAGCAAGCCGTCGCCGCTGGGCGGTGGTGAGGCGATCGTGCCGTGCGACCACGTAGTAGGCCCCGGCCTCGTTGCCGCGGACTGCGACCGGGTCCGCGAGGTCGGGGTGGCGTTCGCCGTCGTGCAGCGCCGAACTCACCCGGTCGAGTGGCCAATCCAGCGCGGCGGCAAGCTGTTCCGGGGTCAGCGGTGTGCCCGCCTGCACGAGCGCGGCGATGACGGTGAGCGCGTGCTCGCCCGCCGCGGTATCCACAGGACCGCCCGCGATATCGCGTCCGAGTCGGGCGAAGAACAGGCCCATATGCTCGAGTCGCGCACCGACCGGTGTTGTCGCGCCGAAGATTTCGGCTCCGCGCTCAGCGGCCTGCGCCCACTGGTTGGTCGTGCGGGCGCTATCGGACCAGGCCTCGAACCACACGTTGTCGTCGACGGCGTAGCGTTCGCGCCGCCCCTCCCGAGCACGGCGGATCACCTCCAGCCCGCCGAGGTAGGCGACGGCCTTCGAAATCGACGCGGGACTCACCTGCAACCGCCGGGCGAGTTCGGCCGCCGTTGCGCTGCCCGAATCGGTGGTGAATAGCGACGCCAGCACGCGGGCCGCCATCCGCGGTAGGCCGGAATCGACCATCAATGCCGCGAACTGTTCAGCGAATTCGCGCACTGTTTCCTCGTCACGCCCGTAGATGGCCTCCGAAAGTCGCTGCGGCGCAGTCGCTATGCGTCGGCGGGCGCGCCGTCGAGTGGCTCGCTGCGCAAGGTCGGCCCGGTAGCCGCCCGGTCCGCCGTTGCGCGCCACTTCGCGGGTGACAGTCGAGGTGGGTCTACCCACCCGTCGGGCGATCTGGGCGTAATCGAGCCCGGCCGCGAGTCCGGAGGCGATATGCCTGCGGTCCTCCTCGGTCAGCCTGCCTCCGGGCATGGGTGCGTCGTTTCCTTCCGGATCGGGGTCGGGTTCAGTCTGCGTCAACCCTCCCGGTCATTGCAACGAATCGTTGCGTTTCTCGGCATCGCTATTGCAATGATTTGCCAATCATTGCAGGTGAAATGGCATAAAACCACTCGCGCATGGTTGATGACCTGCGAAACGCGACGTAGCTTTCGTGGCGGTACGCAGACGAACGAGAAGGAATGGATATGACGAAAACGACGGCTCCCAACGCGATCCAAGATGTGCTCGATCGGGCGGTGACCGAAGGCGGCGTGCCCGGGATCCTGACCGAGGTGCGTGACGGTGAACGGCAATGGTTCGCCACGGCGGGTGTCGCCGACACCGCCACCGAACGACCGCGGCTGCCGCAGCACCGATTTCGTATCGGCAGCACCACCAAGACCTTCGTGGCCACCGTGCTGCTGCGACTCGCGGGTGAGGGCCTCCTGGGCCTCGACGATACGGTGCACCGGTGGCTGCCGAATGTGTTGCGAGGCAACGGCAATGACGGTGGCGCGATCACGGTGCGGCAGCTGCTGAACCACACCAGCGGCCTGTTCAATTACACCGACGACCGAGAAGCGTTGAACCGCTACGAAACCCACTCCTCGGCGGTGCTCGTCGATATCGCCGTCGCGCACCCACCCACCTTCGCGGTGGGCATGGACTGGGGTTACAGCAACACCAACTACATACTCGCGGGAATGCTCATCGAGGCGGCGACAGGCGCGTCCCTACACGACGAGCTCCGCCGCCACATCATCGAGCCGCTCGGCCTCACCGCGACCTCCCTGCCCCACGGCAGCGACCCAGCGATCGAGGGACCCCACTCCCGCCACTACACGAAGCTGTTCGAATCGAGCCCCGATGCCGCGATCCACGACGCGACCGAGCTGGATGTCTCCATGTTCGGCGCCGCGGGCGGCATGATCTCCACCCTCGGTGACCTGCATCGCTTCTTCGCAGCCCTGCTCGGCGGCCAGTTGCTTCGCCCCGCCGAACAGGCCGAGATGTTCCGAACCATCCCCACCAAGAATTGGATCACGCACACCGGCTACGGCCTCGGCATCTCCTCGGTGACCCTGCCCTCCGGCGTCGCGCTGTGGGGTATGGGCGGGGCGCTGTTCGGTTCGTGGACATACACATACGGCACCCGCGACGGCCGCCACATCCTCGTCACCAATGTCAACGCCGACTGGGCTCACGGCGACTGGGATGATCCGATCGGCGTGTTCACCGATCTGCTGCGGGCCGAATTCGACTGACCCGTCGGACGCGGGCCTACTCGGCGTTGCGCGCCATTACTGGTTGGATGCTCGGCAGGTTTCCGGCGTGTTCAGGAAAACTCCGGTCTCTTCATCCCAGGACCCATGGGGGCTGGCAAAGGGCTCCAGCTCAGAGGCGGAGCCTGTTCCGTTTTGATGCTGGGGTTCCCCGCGACCCATTATTGAGACGGCGCGGTCCGCAGCGTTCGACTGCTGCGGACCGCGCGGATTGTCAAATGCCGCCGTCTGGGGACGGCACCTGCATTGTCGATGTGCGGATGCAACGGGGTTCGTGTTGGACTGGTGAACGCTGCGGATGAGTCACTGGAAAGCCGAGATGTTGCGTGCCGCCCATTCCGCGATGGAGTGGGGTGGGCGGCCGAGCAGACGCTCCACGTCGGGGCTGACGCGTTGCTCGGAGGGCAACGGCGTGCCCAGGGCATCGAGGGTGGCCTCGACAACCGGTTCTGGCATGTACCCCAGCATCTGGGTGCGTGCCTGCGCGCGGCTCTGCTCGATGAACCGCACTGGCTCGCCCAAGGCATTCCCGATCGCGGAGGCCTGTTGCCGGGGCGAGATCGGTTCCGGCCCGGTCAGCGTGTAGATACCGCCTCCATGGCCTGGCTCGCGCAGCGCGACGGCGGCGACTTCGGCGATGTCGGCCGGGTCGATGGCCGGCACCGCGACGTCGCCGAACGGCGCTGCGACCACACGTTGTCTACGGACCGAGTCAGCCCATTGGACCGCGTTGGAGTCGAAGTTGCCGGGTCGCAACATGATCCATTCGAGATCCGACTGTTTGACAGCGTCTTCCAGATGCGGGGAGTGGCGTTGCGTGCCGACACCGTGGGACGACAGCAACACGACCCGTCGAACGCCGGCAGCCCACACAACCTTCATGACATCGCCGAGATCGCCCGTCGCCATGAAGTCGGGGGAGGTCAGCAGGAACAGAGCTTCCGCCCGGAACAGGCTTCGCAGACCTTGTCCCATCCCGGAACGAGGATTCCCGGAGTCGGGTAACGCGAGTAGTGCTGACACTACCTGCCATTGGGGCGGTAGCAGGCTGCTCGCTGCAGGTCGCTTTCCGTAGCTTGATGCCGTGAGGTTGAAACTTGCGTTGCTAGTGGCGGCGATTTCGACAGCAACGTCCTGCGGCGTGGACAATTCGGCCGATACGAGGGAAGCGGGTCGGGAGCAGGTCACTGCTGCCTTGAATGATGCTGTGCGTCTGGGGTATCCGGGTGCGCAGGCCGTGATCGACGATAAAGGTCACACCTGGACGGTCATCGCGGGCGTCGGTGACCTGGCAGTGGGCAAGCCGTTCCCCGACGATTCCCGGGTACGGATAGGCAGCATCACCAAGACATTCGTAGCGACGGTAATGCTGCAGTTAGTGTCCGAGGGCAAGGTCGAATTGGATGCGCCGGTGGAACGATATCTGCCGGGAGCGGTGCGCGGGCCGGGTATCGACGGGAATCGGATCACGATCCGAAATCTGTTGCAGCACACCAGCGGACTACCCGAATACGCGGCGGAGTTCGGGGCGACCCCCAAGCCTGGACAACTCGAGATCCTCACCGAGCAGGTGCGGTGGGGAAGAACGGATATGGCCGAAGCGGTGCGCAATGCGCTGACCGCGCCCGCCGATTTCGAACCCGGAGCACAGTGGGCATATTCCAACACCAACTACGCCCTGGCGGGGATGGTGATCGAAAAGATCACCGGAGGCTCGGTCGGTGCGGAGATCACCCACCGCATCATCGAGCCGCTCGGCTTACGTGGCACCTACTATCCGGATCCTGACGAAACCGATATCCGCGGTCCGCATCCTGTCGGCTACAGCGAGGTCGGCGGCAAACGGGTCGACTACACAAGCCAGAACGTGTCGTCGGCTGGTGCAGCGGGCGCGATGGTCGGCACCGGCGCGGACCTCAACCGGTTCTTCACCGCACTCCTGGCCGGAAAACTGCTTCCGCCAGTGCAATTGGCAGAAATGAAGAATGTCAGGTCTATCGGAGAGAGCAGCAAAATGGCATACGGTCTCGGGTTGATACGGATCTGGATGCCTTGCGGAAGAGAATTCTGGGGGCACACCGGGGGCATGCCGGGGTCGCTGACCTATGCCGGCGCGGTTCCGGCTACAGGGCGGACGGTGACCATTGCGCTCAACCAAGACTTCACCGATGAAGAGCGTTCGCCCGCTGGAACTCGTGCGCTCAGTGCCGCGGTCTGCCCGGCGCCCTAGAGTCCACACGAGCACGTCGACACCCCGGTTCGCCGGATTACCAGCCGTGTGAGCCGGGTCGGAACGCTCATCGGCTGGTTAGAGACTGATGTCAGGACCCGATCCTGGCCATTACCGGGCGGTCGCGGTTTAACGTTCTGTGGTGAAATGCAGCGACATGTTGTGAAGCAGGTGAGAAGGATCCCCGCCCGGATCGGTACCGGAGACCATAACGACTCCCGGCTGCTGCACGGCATAGGAGAGACCGCGCAGGCCGGCATCCGGTCTCGAGTGTGTCGCGCGGCACGCCCCTCGCCTGGTAACGCCGGATCACCATCATGTCAGCGGCCCCCGACCACGTCGTCGGCTCGGGTCGCGCCGTACCGGGATCGAAGGTCCGCCGGCTCCGCCGCACGCCGATACGCGGTGCGTCGGATAAACCAACAGAATTCGATCACCGAATTTGATCTTCGAATCCGCATCCGAGGTGAAGATCAAATGCGAGATCGGCTCCGCCACATACCGATACGGGCGCCGTCGAATAAACCAACCTAATTTGATCTTCGAATCCGAGTCCGGAGTGAAGATCAAATTGCGTTACCTCGACACAATAGAGTGTTAGCCCATTATTAACGGTGATTCATCTCA
>NZ_JBKOQN010000072.1:0-13849 GCF_046764895.1 Nocardia sp. CWNU-33
CGTCATGGTGGCCGGATATCTCCTCGTTCTCATCGCAGGCACGGCCGCAAACACAAGCTGCTGACGACCAGCACGAGGGCCCCAGCCCATGCCCTGACGTCGGATCAGCCCGTATCCGCTCATCGGCATTTCAGTGTTGGTGGATGTCGAGATAGTCTCGGCCCGTTAATCTTTGGGGTGTTTCGCGTGGCCTGTCGGACCCGCGCGTCACGTGGTAATACAGGACGTTGCTGGTTTGCGGGAGAGGGTTCGGCGAGTCGCGCCGAATGCCGACGCACAGTTCGCCGGTCGCGGGGCGGCCCACCGACTAGAGTTTGTCATGTGTCAGGCTGTCGCTCGATCCTCGGTGCTGGAATCGCATGAGGGCCGTCGTGTACGACCGCTACGGCGGCCCCGAGGTGCTGTCGATCGCGGAGGTCCCAGCGCCTTCCCCAGGGCCGAAACAGGTGCTCGTCCAGGTGCACGCGACGTCGGTCAACCTCTCCGATTGGGAGACACTGCGGGGGACGCCGCTGTATTCGCGCATCGGCGGGCTTCGGGCACCTAGGCGCCCGGTTCTCGGATCCGATATCGCCGGACGGGTCGAAGTCGTCGGCTCCGAGGTCACACTGTTCGCACCGGGTGACGAGGTCTACGGCGACAATCTCATGCTCAAGGGTGGGTTCGCGGAGTATGCCGTGGTTCCTGAATCGGCGCTGGCTCACAAACCGGTGTCGCTGAGCTTCGCCGAGGCGTCGACGCTGCCACAGGCGGGGGCGATCGCACTGCAGGGCACGGCCGGCATCGCAGCCGGTATGTCGGTGTTGATCAACGGAGCGGGCGGCGGGTCCGGAGCGTTTGCGATCCAGTTGGCCAAGAGTGCCGGGGCTCATGTGACCGGGGTGGACAACGCCGCCAAACTGGCGTTCATGCGCACGCTCGGCGCTGACGAGGTCATCGACTATCGCGCTGAGGACTTCACCCGAACCGGACCGTACGACCGGGTGCTCGACCTCGTCGCCCACCGGTCGGTCTTCGCCTATCGCAGGTCGGTGGCGCGTGGCGGCCGGTACCGCTGCGTCGGCGGCACCACGCGCGCGTTGCTGCGGTTGACGACGGTCGGCGTGGTCGCCGGAATGGTGACCGGCCGCGGGCTCGGGGTCCTCGCGGTGAAGGAAGGGCCCGCGCACTTCACACCCCTCGCGGAGTCGTGTGTCGCGGGACGGATCGGTATCCACATCGACCACAGTTTCCCCCTCGACGAGACCGCGAACGCGCTGGCCCACGTCGGTGCGGGACGCGCCCTGGGCAAAGTGGTGGTCGAGATCCGCTGATCGGCACCACCGGATGTTGTGAGCCGCAACCGGTCTGGCCCGCCGGCTACCACGACGTGGCCGCTTCGCTCAGCGCGGTAGGCGGCATGAGCGGACGTCGGATGCTGACCGCCGGAGACTCGCGCGGAGAGGGCCCCACTGTCGAGACCGCCTCCGGCGAGCCACCGCTGCTGCGCTACCTGGATACGGGTTCGTTCCCCGCCTCGGGCCACCGAGGTCGGACCCAGGCCCTCCTGAGCTCCCCCCAGGGCCCCTCATGCACCTGTATTTGCCGGAAGTTGGAGCCGTTACTGCCGGGGGCAGCACACAGGAGTCGTATTGCATTCAGGGCGGTGTCGTCATCGAGCCCTTGCTTGGGTGCCGTCTTCGATTTCATCCCCACCACAAACTCGCCGGGTTGGCACTCGCCCCAAACACCCCAGCTCCCCCAGTTGGTGACTCGCGGGCTGGCCGGGTCCGTCGGCGACGGCGCGGCGTCGGCGGTGCCCGCCAGGTAAAGCGCGAGCTGCTGACCTGTCGCGTCCACGATCTTGATGGCCAGCGGGATCGCTTGCCCTTCGGACACCCGCAGCGTGGGCCACCCGTCCACGTACTCCAACGACAGTGTCGGCTCCTTGACCGGAAACATCGAGATTGGCGCTGGACCGCGAGCGTTGGATGAAGCTATGTTCTCCGTCATAATTCACTCCTCCTGTAGGGGGAAGCAATCAGACACCTTGTTGTGCACGGCATCTGACGCGCCAACCGTTCAAGAGTCGCACAGCGCGGCCGTCCACGGAGCCGATTCCCTCACCGAGCAAGCCAATGCCACCACCCCTTAGGATCAGCGCGGCGTACCCGCCCCACCATGCGCGGAAATCGGCAGTTGCGGACGTTTCGAGAACGCGCGCCACGCGGCAGTTGCGGACGTTCCACCGATGCCAACGGCCCCGGGATGTCGGGCCGTTGGTCTTCGAGGCGCACTGTCTGGCAGCCGCGAACCGCGCGGGACGCGGTGCTACAGGACGTTCGTTCGGGGCTCGGTCTACGTGTTGAAGTTGTCGACCGAAGCGATCGTCTCGTCGACGTAGTCGTCCCTGCCGATATGATCGTGGTCCCAGACCTCGACCTTCCAGTACTGGTTGGCGCTGCGGCTGGTCGGTGTAATCGCTTCGGTCGCGGCGGAGGCAGCGGCTGTGGTGTTGCTTGTGGTGACGATGGCGTAGGCGCGGGCGAGGGCTCCGAGGGCGGTGGCTGCCTGGCCCGGCAATGCCATCGTCGGGATCGATCTGGCTGATCGCAAGCAGATGATGGTGGTGACCGATCACGACTCGAAGGTGCTGGCCCGCAAGACTTTCCGCGATGCCGCGGTTACGAAAAGGCGATCGCCGTCAGGATTTGGAACGCGGCGTGGGCAGCGTGCTCACCAAATAACCCGTTTACCCGTCTTCAGCGGGTCCACAATATTTCGCATTATGAACGACGTAATTTTGGCGCACAACGATCTTTTACGTGCACTTTTCGCGAACCGGGAAATACGGGCGTGGCAGATACGGGCGGAGTAGCGTCAGCGCTGTTCCCGGGAACGGCGGGTCGCCGGGCGCAATTCCCCGGGGCCTGCGACTTTCTGGGACCGCGCGGTTGAACAGCCCTTCAATGTCGCTCAAAAGGAGCCGATATGCGCATTGTGGTTGATCTGAATCGTTGTCTGGGATATGCGCAGTGCGTTCCGCTGGCACCGGTTGTTCTCCAATTGCAGGGTGAGGAGGCGCTCGCCTACGACCCGAATCCCGACGACTCGCAACGCCAGCGGGTGGCGCGGGCCGTGGCGTCCTGCCCGGTGCAGGCGATAATCGCGGAGATGGACCCGCCTGCGGACCGGACCACGAAGTGACCACGGAGTCGCTGGTTTCCGACCTGGTCACCAGCTTCAAGTCCCAGGCCCGCATCGTCATCGTCGGCGCATCCCTTGCCGGGCTGCGCGCGGCGGAAGCACTGCGCGACGAGGGATTCACCGGTTCGCTGACACTGATCGGCGACGAAGTACATGAGCCCTACGACCGTCCGCCGCTGTCCAAGCAGGTACTCAAGGGCTGGGTGCCGGCGGGTAACACCAAGCTGCCGCGGATGCGGGCGATCGACGCCGACTGGCGCCTGGGTGTGACGGCGACCGGCCTGGATCGTGACAACCGGGAGGTGTTGCTGGCCAACGGCGACAAGGTGCCCTACGACAGGTTGCTGATCGCCACGGGCGTGCGGTCCCGGCAGTGGTTCAACGCCGAAGAGGCCAAGCTGAAAGGCCTTTTCACGCTGCGCACCAGCGATGACGCGGCCGAGTTGCAGGCGGCATTGAAGGCCGGTCCGAATCGGGTGCTGATCGTCGGAGCCGGCTTTATCGGCTCCGAGATGGCCTCGGTCTGTCGAGATCTCGGACTGGACGTGACGGTTGCAGAGCGATCCAGTGCACCGCTGGTCGGCGCTCTGGGCGAGGTGATCGGCGACATCGCGGCCAAGATGCAACGCGACGCCGGAGTCGACCTGCGTACCGGTGTGGCGGTGGAGGCCCTCGAAGGCGACGCTGACGGGCACGTCCGGCGCGCCAAGCTCTCCGATGGCACGACGCTCGACGTCGACGTGGTGGTGGCGTCGCTGGGGTCGATCCGCAACATCGAGTGGCTCGAAGGCGCTGAACTCGCCACCGGGTTCTGGGGTGTGGCTTGCGATGCCGGGTGCCGTGCCTTCGACATCAACGGTGTGGTGACCGACAACATCTTCGTCGCTGGTGACATCGCACGCGCGCCACACGTGCTCTACGAATATCAGTTCATGTCCATCGAGCACGTGGACGCCGCGGTATCGGGTGCCCGGACGGCGGCCCACAATATGGTCAACCTCGGGACCGGGCGCCGCCCACACCTACCGCTGCCGCAGTTCTGGTCCGGACAGTTCGGCGTGAACATCAAGGGCGTCGGCGTGTGCTCGTTCGGCGACGAGATCGTGTTCACCCAAGGCTCGGTCGAGGATCTTCGCTTTGCTGCAGCCTTTGGTAAGAACGGCCGCATCGTCGGAGCCATCACCTTCAACCACGGCAAGTGGCTGGGGTACTACGCGGCGATGATCGAGCGCTCGGCGCCGTTCCCGCCCCCGCCACCGGGTTACGACCTGCCCACGGACGCGGAGCCGATGTCGGCCCGCTTCCCGGATCCGCGCGAACCGACCGGGATTCCGGATGTGGTTCTCACCGGTCATGACCCGACCTCGCGGGGCGCCGAATATCGCCCCAAGACCCGTTGAAGCCCAGAACGGAGCCACGATGACCTCAGCAGCGGACGCCTGGACTGAAGCGATGCGGTTCGAAAACCGCCCCGATCCCTACCAGTTCTTCGATCAGCTCCGCGAGACACCGGTGGTGCAGGTGGCCGATAAAACGTTTGTCGTCACCGGATACCAGGAACTGCTGACCCTGGCGCATGACCCCCATGTCAGTTCCGATGTGAGGCGCAGTCCGCTGGGAGGTGTGCTCGCGCACGCCGAGCCCGCTGCCGGGACAGAGGACCTCAGCGCCTACGGCAGCGAGCCCAGCATCATCACCACCGACCCGCCCGTCCATGACCGAGCACGTCGACTGGTGATGCGGCACTTCGCCCCACCGCACTCCCCTGACCTCATTCCCAGCATGGAGCCCGGGATTCAGCAGCTCTGCGACCGATTGCTGGACAAGGTCAAGGTCGGCGGCGGGACTCGGATCGACGTGGTCGACGACTACGCCTACCCGGTGCCGGTTGCGGTGATCTGCAAGATCCTGGGGGTTCCGCTGAAGGATGAACCCTCCTTCCACGCCTGGATTTTCGACTTCATGGCGGGCCTGGATCTGGGCCCGGACGCCACTACCGACGAGGGACAGGTCCGCGGGCAGAAGCGCCTTGACGCCACTGCGGCGCTCAGCTCATACATGACTGGGCTGATCGAGAGCGTCCTGAAAGAACCCGGTGAGGGCCTGCTGTCCAATCTCGTCAACGACGACGGGCCAGACGGCCCCATGTCGCCGAAGGAGGCGGTGGCCAACGCGATGCTGATGCTGGTCGCCGGTCATGACTCCACGGTCAATACCATCGCGCACTGCGTGCTGATGCTGCTGCGCAATCCCGAGTCCCTCGATCTGCTCCGCGAGAAGCCGGAACTGATCCCCAAGGCCATCGAAGAAGTGCTGCGGCTGCAGTCGGCGGTGCAGTTCTTCCCGAGCCGCAGCGTGACCGCCGACATCGAGATCGCAGGGACCGTGATCCCGAAGGGCTCTGCGGTGCATCTGCTCTATGGCGCAGCCAACCGCGACCCGAGGCGTTTCTCCGATCCTGAGAAGTTCGACATCAACCGGCCTGACAATGAGCACGTGGGGTGGGGCCGCGGTGTGCACAGCTGTGTGGGCGGACCGTTGGCACGCCTCGAGGTCAACCTGTCGCTGGAAACCTTCCTGCGCCGCGTCGAGAACCCAAGGTTGGTGGTGGACCCGCCTCCATACCGGCGGAACCAGATCTTCCGCGGCCCGCAACACCTCCTGGTCGAGTTCGACCGGATCAAGGACTGAGGGCAAGGCCATCAAGGCATTCCAGTTCGTCGAATGGCAGCAACCGGGCCAACTCCGGGACGTACCGGTACCCGAGCCCGGACCTGGGAAGGTTCTGGTCAAAGTCGGTGGCGCGGGCGCGTGTCACTCGGACCTGCATCTGCTCGAACTTCCAGCGGGCGCAAGGTCCTTCACGCTGCCCTTCACCCTCGGACACGAGAATGCAGGCTGGGTCGAGAGATTGGGCCCGGGAGCAACGGGTTTCGCGCTGGGCGATCCGGTCGTCGTCTACGGCCCGTGGGGTTGCGGCCTGTGCATGAATTGCCGCAAGGGCATGGAGAACTACTGCCAGACGCCCGGCAAGCCCAGCCCGGGCGGACTCGGCGGCACCGACGCCGGCATGGCCGAGTACCTGCTCGTCCCGTCAACGCGCTACCTGATCCCGCTGGGTGACCTGGACCCGCGGGAGGCCGCGCCGCTCACCGACGCGGGACTGACGAGTTATCACGCGGTGAAACGTTCCGTCCATTTGCTGGGTCCGGGGTCGACGTCGGTGCAGGCGGCCTGGGCCAGATGGCCATCGAGGTACTCAAGGCTCTGACCGCGGCGACAACCGTTTTGGCCGTCGTTACTTCGGCTGAGAAGCTGGATATCGCCAGGAAGCTCGGCGCCGACGAGATACTGGTGTCCGGCGACGACGCCGTCACACGAATCAAGGACATCACGAAGGGCCAGGGCGCCGAGCTGGTCCTCGACCTCGTCGCCGTCAACCCGACACTGGCCATGGCCGCACAGGTTGCACAGGTCCTGGGACACCTCACCATCGTCGGCGTCGGCAACGCCACCTTGCCGGTGAGCTTCACCAGCCCGCCGCACACGCTTACCTCCCGGTGCAGTCGAGAGCCCGGGTCTCCGCCGCCCTAACGCCTCGAACGAGCGCTGGCGACGACACGACCGAAAAGCGCTGCACACTCCAGTATTCCAAGGACGCAAGCACAGTGCTCGGAACACTGACACCGGCCGTGCAATACGGGATGGGTATGCCGATGACAGCGAACTGTGCGACTTGCTTGTGCTGCTACGGCACCTCGAGTTGACCGACCGCGCCCGGCGACGAACTCACCCACACCACCGCAGCCGAGTTGCACCTGCGCAACCCTGTGCCACGACATCGCCCTCACCTCAACAACTCTCGCTCAGAAAGAGATCGACATCCGACGCAGGTACCGGCGATGTGGTGGCCGAGGCGACGCTGCCGGCGAACGTCCTCACTATCGAGTGCGCGGTGATCGAGTCCGCAGGTTCCTTTTTGCCAGACAACCTTTGCTGACGGGCAACCCTGACCAGAATCGGCCGCGAGTTGCCGGAACACCGCCCGGTGCGAGCGGATTCCCGTGTCGGGCAACCGCGACCCACACTATCCCTGACCCGGTGCACTGACCTGGCTCACACCACCACGATCGCAGCCGCCGTTGCGTGTCGGTCACAAATCATCTGTGTCCATTCACCTTTGGGTGCAGCCGTACCCGCCTCTTGTCGCCGAAGGAGATCACTCATGTCCGTCACCACTGCTATCGAGACCCTCACCCGCGAGCAGTACTTGCAACGGCAATACACCGGCGCTGCCGGGCCCACCTCCGCGATCGAGAACTCCGCGGTGCTCGATCGCTGGCGTGCGGAGTTCCCGGACTGGCGCGGCAAGTACTGGGCCTTCACCGCCGATGACCGCGACGTGCTGCGGCTGCGCCCGATCAACGTCGTCGCCGCCCAGCCTGCTGCCCCGGCCGCCTGACCCCGGTTCTGGTGCCGGGACGATCCCCGGTTCTTATTGCCCACTGCCCATTTCGGCGGGGCAGCCCATCCGATCGTGGTGGGCTGCCCCGCCGTCTGTTTTCTGAGGAGTATTGATGTCCGATACCGAAAGTGCCACCGCCACAGCTGTCCTCGACCCCGACACCACCGACGCCACCATCGATCCTGATACCCGAGCCGACGTCGACCACGTCGATGAGGCTGATCTGCCTGCGATCGAGGCGCGGTATATGCGGCCAGAGGAACTGGTGATCGCCGAGAACGTCCGCAAGAGCTTCCGGATCGAGGATCATCCCGACCAGGTCGCCTCGATCAAAGAACGCGGCGTGAAGGATCCGATCAACGCCACCCGCGAGGCCGACGGCTCCGTACACGCCGATGACGGTCAGGTCCGCATCCTCATCGCCCGCCATCTAGGGACCCCGCGGGTTCCGGTGTTCATCACCGACGCGCCGGTCGGACTCAGTGACAACGAACGCCGCATCGAGCGGACTCTCGATCAGATCAATTTCAATCAGCGCCGGATCCCGCTCACCAAGGCCGACTACGCCGGAGGGATCACATTGATGCTCGACCTCGGCGCGAGCGTGACCCGCGTGGCGAAAGGGCTGCAAGCCAAACGGGATGACGTCAAGAATCACGCCAAGATCGGGGCGTCCCCGACCGCGACCGCGCTGCTGGAAACCGATCAGTTGAAGCTGCTCCAGCAGGCCGAGTGCGCGGCACTGGGCATCCCCTGGACCGACGATCGGCTGATCGCGGTCGACGAGGCTGGAGTGCCGATCCGGCCGGAGTATTACTCGGATATGTTCCAACGGCTCAGGCAGCGGGCCGGGCTGCGCCGTATCCCGCTGAAGGGGCTGCGGAACACGAGCGTGTCGCTCATGTTGAAGTTGGGGATCCCGGTGCACATCGTCGCGGCCTGGCATGGCCACGACCCTGCGTTATCGCTGGGCGTCTACAGCGACACAACCCGAGGACTTGCGCGCGGCGGGCGCTGCCCTGTTCGGATGATTTGTTGAAATGCCCGCTCCCGCGTGTTGGCACGTTCTTGGCACGCTCACATGCCTGAGAACGCCTCACGGAGAGCGGAAACCGCCTCTGACCTTGTCGGGATGACAGGATTTGAACCTGCGACCACTTGACCCCCAGGAAGGGCGACGGGCCGTCCACGCACGTCACGCACACGATGCCCTCGGAGGCGACCACCGTCAGACCTACGGCCGTTCATGCCTGCGCATGACGTGTGGTCCCCAGATGGTCCCCAGCGCGACAGACCTGAGCGTCCGAGTTGAGCCCGGACTAGGAACTGGGCGTTTGGTTCGTTGGTGGCCGTTGGTCCCGATGGCTGTGAGCTGGGGGTTTGCAGTCGTAACATTGGTCGGAATCGGCTCTCGGTGGGGCCGCTGCGTATGAGTTGCGTATGACAACGGCGCTGCACTCAGTTCTTGACGATCACAAGGTGGAGCAGGTCGACAACGAATTGGTGCAGCGTGCCGAGTTCTGCCCCAAGTTCTTCGTGTGTCGGGCGGCTGGTGTTGCCGTGGACGAGGTTGCTCCGTATCTTGTACGCCTGCTTGAAGAAGGTCGACGGATCAATGCCGCCGTATTCTCGATCCTTCAACCTGGATGCCAGCTTGCCTCCGGTTTCCGTGATCGACTCCTTTTTGCCGTTCCCGATGTGCTGAATGATTGACTGGCGTTCTTCCTCGCTGAGATCGAGATCGTTGGCCTGACGTTGGAGTGTTTCGAGCGCAGCGCGGATACTGGCTGAGTGCTTCGCTGGTTTGAGAAGTGCTTCAACGGCAGTGACCAGCGAGATGTATTTCGTTTCGGGGTTCGGATCGAACCTTGACGCGTGCAATAGAGTCAGCGCCAATATCTCCCGCGCGGTCATCGTTGAAGTTGCCTCCTCAACTGTCCGGATCGTGTTGAGAAGCTCTGATGATGAACGTCCGACAGCTGTATCAGCCGTGAAGGAGATAAATCCTGACAGAGGGTTGGAGTTCTCGGGGTAGACGAGCAAACCGTGGCGGTCTTTCAGCAAAACCGGTTCCTCCGGCAGGAAGTCTCTCTGGCCAAGCGGGATTCGGGAGGCGCGCGGCTCATCCTCGTCACCCAGACTGATACCGATAAATCGGTCTGAGCATGCAAGCAGCAGTCGTCTACGCCAGCTCGTTCCTGCTTGCAGGGCATCTTCCTGCGTCAGGTAGGGGCCGCCTGTCAGAAGGAGTTTGGTCGCCTTCGAGAACGGCTCACCGTCGGTCGAAGGACTCAAGGTCACCTCGACTCCCGACTCAGAGAACAGCACGATCTTCGCGCTCTCAGCGGCAATATGTTCGCCTGGGGCCAGATTGACTGTGTTACGGAAGCGGAACGTCGTGGTCACGCGCCGTAGCTTTCCACGCGAACCTTGGTAGTGAGACTGGATTGGCCCTGCGCTGGGTTGGGTTGGGTTGGATTGCACCCTCAGGGGCTGGCTCACCGCCTGCCCGATATGGCCTTCTGCTCCGGAGGCAGCCAAGGGCGGTTTGCGGGCGTCTTCGGTTGGTCAACGGGTGATCGTGACGTGGTGATTCGGTATCCGGTTAACCGGGAGTGTATGTGGTACTTGTGACACTCTGGTGACACGCAGCCCGTCAGGTCGCGGAGCACAGCGCAGTCGATTCCGACCAAGCGGCGGCGCGGCCGAAAGTCCAAGCATTGGCACGAGCGGGAACAGAGATGGCTGATTTCAGGAAGTTGGTCCGATTCCGGGATCGTTACGGGCACGAACATCGCCTCAATAGCACTCAATGGCACTACCTCTATGCCATCGCCAGGTATGCACCCTTCGGATGTGGCGAGGGCGGACTGTCCTCAACGGTTACCGTTCAAATGCTTCAGCAGCTCGGACTGGTCGACTGGCGCCGAAACGCGCCCGGCGTCACTCCTCGTTGGGAAGTTTTCGGCTTGACCGATCTTGGACACGCCGTATACGCCGCCAGCATCAGGGACTCGTTCCCGCGCAGTGGGATCGTCGAACTACCCAACGACCGTCGCTGACACGACCAGTTACATGCAGGTATGCCAGCCGCCTTGCGGCAACCGCAGTCGTACACACGTTCGGGGAATGCCTGATTCGTTCGACCCGCCGTCGTATCGCGTCGTCGACCCGCCGAAACGCGTAGCTGTCGTGGTGTGTTCTGACCGCTGTAAACCTCGAACTTCCGGGACTGTGGGCAGTCGAAGGCGCTGCGGATGGTGCTGATGAATGGCGGCCTACTGAAGGCGGCGACGATTCCGCAGCAGCCGAGGAACGTTAGCCCGGTCGTGATATCCAGGCTGGCCGGAGTGCTTGACCCCCAGGTCGGTCTGGTGCTCAAAAACGCAGGTAGACAGTCATTTTAGGCGGTTCCCTAGCTGGCATTGACCAGCGCGTTGTTCTCGATCGTTCATAGCGTGTGGTCCCGTTCTGGTCCCGCTTCGCCACCTCGAAGAACGGCCTCGGCTCCACACTGCCAGGCACGGGCACGCTCGATGGTCAGCGCCGATCGGGCATCGAGCGGCGTGTCGGTCATGCGGTCAATGTGCGCGAATGTCGTCAGAAGTGTCGTCGGACTCGAACGAGAAACCTGCCGGTTCTCTCGGCCGTCTGCCACTGTCCGCCGGTGTTCCTCGAAACCTGGTGCTACCAGCATGTTTCGCGACGAGAGCTACGTTACTGTCTGGCGCCGTATGCCCGAATCACCGGGCGTTTGTAGTCGGAAAGTAGTAGATGGGCCGTAAAGGCGAGTGACCCTAATCCCTTGAGTCGCGTGCGCTCACCGGACCGAACCCGTAGCCAAGTGGCCAACCTGTGTACGCATCGGCGTCGACATGGGGGTGTTTGGCATCGTTCGTAGCGTGTGGCCGCGTTCTGGTCCCGCATCAGTCGGAGGTTGATCATCCGTGGCTGGGATGTCGGACCGGATTCGTACTCTGAGCTAGTGCGGTCCGAGTGGGGTCGCCGGCACCTCAAAGGGGGACAAAGTGAAGGCATGGGCACTGCTGTCGAAGCTGGACGGGCGAAGCTGGGAGAGCAACGACGGCTATCCCGATGAGCTCGGATCGACCTACGTCTACGACAGTGGAGTTGCCAATCACCTTCAAGTGGAGGTCGGGAACATGGTGATTCTTCGCGATTCCACCTCAGTTCATGGTGTTTCGTGCATCGACCGGATCGACTCCGAGCCTGGCATCAAGGTTCGGTATGTGTGTCCGAGGTGCAAGAGGACCGGGCAGGTGCCGCGCACGACCAAGACGCCGAAGTACCTCTGCCGACACAACGGGTGTCGCAACGAGTTCGATGAACCGCTTCGGTTGGAAGTGCCCGTCAAGCGTTACGTCGCGAGCTACGGTGCACAGTGGCAAGCCTTGGACGGTGCGCTGCCATTTCGTGCGATTGAGGCACTGCTGGATGGCGCGCAGCAGAATGCGGTACGACGGTGCGATCCACAGGGATTGCGCAAGGTTCTGGATGAACTCGCGGTGCCGTTCCCTAAAGCTCCGGCGCCCCGCTCAACGCCGCCGAAGGGAGGCCGGCGGCAAGCGTTGGTACAAGTTCGCAACGGGCAAGGCCAGTTTCGTAGGGGGCTTCTGGAACGGTATGGACTGCGGTGCGCAGTCACCGGGCCCTGTCCGGCCGCGGTGTTGCAGGCAGCCCACTTGCGTGGCTTCGCCGAGTACGAGTCACATGATCTGGATAAGGGTCTGCTCCTGCGGACCGATCTCCACCAACTGTTCGATGCCGGACTGATGGCCATCGACCCCGCAACTCGCTCAGTGGTGCTGGCGCCTTCACTCGACGGGTACCCGGACTATCAGAAGCTCCGCGGCCTCGTAATTGACGAGGGGCCGTACCTCCCGGCTCTCGCCGAGCACTACCAATCCGCTACGGATGCCTGGTGATGCAGCAGACCCTGATGCATGGCACGTCCGTTGCACAATGGACGGAGCGACCCTGGATCACCCGCGCGATGTTGATGATGAACACCGTTCCTGGCGTTTGTGCTGGTGGGCTGGTTATGGCTCGGCGGTCCTGACCTGGGGTTTCTGGGTTGCAACGTTGGCTGAAATGGGCACCGATTGGCGGCACTGCGTACTCACTGCGTACCAAACGAGGTCACCGTGAACGACCGGACTCCCACATTGAACCGTCCCAGTCTGAAGGCAGTCCCGGTGGCAGCGCTGGGCGAACTTCATGATCGCCTAGTGATACTTTTTCGACCAAGCCTCGTGTTGCCATGACGTAGAGCACGTGCTGCATCAACCACTCAAGATCGAGCAGCCGGGCAGCCAGTTCGTCACGCCTGACTGTCAGGTCCGGTTCCTCCTTGCTTGCGAAACCGATCACGGTGTTCTTCGTTATAACGAGCGTGTCCGGGTCCGGGGTCTCCACGCGGCTGCCGTGGCCGACGTAATCCCGTATCACCTTCACCTTCACGAACACTTCGCTGAAGGCGCTCCGGTCGCCCGCAGCTTGCAAGTCATCGGCAATCGTCAACAAGAGCTTCGGTCGGTCGCTATCCGAGATGTTGGCAGTAGCACGCTTCTGCTTCAGATACCAGAACAGTCCTGGTGTGCGCTTCTGAAAGTACAGTGCGACCAGCGCGTCTATCGTTTCCTGCAACTTGGCGAACCGCCCCACCAGTTCAAGCGCCAATATTCTGATATCAGTGTCCCCAGAAGTACTCATCGTCCGCCCGGCCTCGCCTAATCGGTTGTTTCGTAAGCGACCAAAGGTAGCTGTGGCCACCAGTCACGAGGATGCCCGGGGCGAGCGAATCCGTTGGCCCTGTTCTGGGTTGGGGTGCACACACAGGGGCTAGCTCACCGGCTGCCCGATGCGGCCTGCCGTTCACGCGCAGAGGCTCACAGGTCAAGGGGTGCGCAGCAATCACGAAGTGACGCCATCGGCGCCCTTGAGGTGGTGAGGAGCGCGGGATCACAATGCAGGCCAACCTAGAACAGGGCCAAGCGACCGAGGGTCGCGATACCACCAACCTCACCGCGGATTCCGTTCAGCAGTTCAGTCCTGTCGGCGGAACGTGAAAACTGATCACCGCGTGGCATCTGAATTTTGACCCCCTGTCCGCAGACCCTGGCTCTAACCGAGCCAGGAGGACGAAGGGATGCTTTCCGTGGAGGATTGGGCTGAGAT
>NZ_JBKOQN010000073.1:0-13079 GCF_046764895.1 Nocardia sp. CWNU-33
CGTTGGCCGGGGTGATCACGTATCCGGCCACGGCGATCGCCGGTCCAATGAAGATCGAGCCGACGATGTAGATCACTGCAAACAACAATGGCCGGTTCTTGGTCATGGTGTCAGACAATAACCATCCACTATGGCGGCCCTGCGGTTGTCGTGTGGAGGTTCTGTGTCCGGTAAACATCCGTAACTGCCGCGGTGAGGGCGATCGTGGTCGGGCCGAGCGTGGTCGTTCGAATCGGTACCCCTACCTCGTCCAAGCCTGCCATGGGCGTCGACGTCCGGCCTGAGATCGCAGCAGGCCGAACATCGGCCAGAATCCAGGCGAGGCTCGAGGGTCGGTGGTGAACAACCGTCCGTGCGATGCTGCCGGTGTGGAGATCTGGGAGCACGACGGCAAGCTGTACGAGGTCAGCTCGTACTACTGCCTACCCGACGACGCCTGGACCTATGAGCTGCAAGGGTTGACCGGCCCGCCCGGCACCGGGCCGCACCTCAATGTCAGCGTTCCGGGCGAGACTCCCGCCGAGGGTCCGTTCGTCCCGAGATCTCAGCGCCACGTTGTGGTCAGCTTCGGGCCGGGGTCGACCCCTTGGCTGGTCCTGTGTCGGTTCCGCGCCCATGTGCAGGCCTCCGGAGACATCGTCACGAAGAGCCCACCAGCTGAGGTGGTGGGCGATCTCCGATGGTCCAACAACGCCTGGCGCTACGGGGACCAGCGATGCGAGGTCAACGCGTTCCACTTCAGCGATCGCGACGCATGGTGCTACGAACTCTGTGTTCCGGACCCGGATCCCAACGCCAACAACTACCTGGACGTGCTGGTCCCGGATGTCACGCCGAACGGCCCGTTCACTCCGGCTACGGTTGACCGGGTGGTGCTGACCCCGCACGGCGAGGTGAGCCTCGCTTGGCCCATGTTCACCCACTTCATGACGACGCTGGAGTCGTTCGGCGACATCGCGACCTGACCGAACAGCAGGGCGGTTCGAAGTTGCTCAGGGGACCGGCGGAGGTAACAGTTGGCGACGTTCTTGCGTTCATGCTCGACCGATACGGAAACCGCTGGAAGCCGCGGCCCAGCTATGACCGCCCGGTAACGGAATTCGATCTCTGTCTCGGGAGTGACCCCGAAGTCCCCTTGGACCGGGACAGGATGGTGAGCGATGGCGCTGTTCATCCTTCAGCGGTCGGGGGTTGCCTGACAACGAGCCCGACTAGTTCTATTTGATAGCTAGCCGATTCGGTTCACTTGTCGGAGGCCAGTCGTACATCCTGTAATCAGCGTAAGTGGTTTTGTGTCAAGCGGTTCGGTCGGTGCCTCGCCCGTCGTCGTCCCTGCATAGCAGTGATGGGGTTGATCCCAGCAGCGTGTAGTCGGGTTGAGGTGACGACGGGCGGGGCTGCCCATGATTACCGGCGAGATCACGGTGTGTCTCTATGCCGCGTGGGGCTCGCCCCGACCCGGCTCGGCTCGGTCCTCTATCGCGCGGTGAACCGGCCGATGCCTGCCGGAGGCGATCGAATTGCGGGGGGTCGGCGTATGCCTGCGGTACTCGGAAATGGAGGTGGTAATGGTGACACCGAGCCGATATCCTGTGCATATTGTGGGGAGGCTGACCATGGACTACCCTCTGCCAATACCGCATCTGAGAGCCACCGCAGACTTGGAACTCCGCCCGTGGTCGTTGTCTGCAGCAGACCTCGAGCTTGTTCAGAAAGCCTCTGCCGACGACCTGATTCCTATTACCACGGTGTCGGCGACCTTCTCGCGCGAGGACGCAACGCGGTTTGTTGAGTGCCAGTGGCAACGAGCGACCGATCGAACCGGATACCCGATGGTGATCGTCCGGCGACGAGACAACACCCCACTGGGAAGTATCGGCCTGTGGCTGAAGGACATCGACGAAGGCCGCGCATCGCTCGGCTACTGGGTGGTCCGCTCTGCCCGCGGCCATGGCGTCGCCGCGCATGCTCTGGCGGCGATGGCTACCTGGGCGCTGGAAGAGCTGCATATCCCACGGCTCCAGCTCTATGTGGAACCTTGGAACCGCGCTTCGATCCGCACTGCGGAGAGAGCCGGTTTCGAATGCGAAGGGCTCCTCAGATCGTGGCAGAAGGTCGGCAATCGACGCCGCGACATGTTCATGTACGCGCGCCTGGCAACGGGAACCCTCGCCGAGGCGGATCGGGTTTGCACAGGTTAGACCTTTATGGTTGTTCGGAGTTCGTGCGTGTTTCACGGCGCATCGGGACCGGTTGCCGGCGGTCGCGGGTGATCGTGAACCGATATCACTGCTGGCACAGTGTTCGATAGGCCCCGGCGGTGCCGGGGTACTCGCCTCGTGGTCGACCTCCACGGCCTCGCTCGTAAAATATTCGAGACTATGCTTGATCTGCGTTTGTGCGCACAGCCAGTGGATAGATCCGGCTCGAAAACATCTGATGAATCGCTCACCCTCTCCATGAGAGGACCGTCCGATGGGTTTTGCAGAGATGCGCCGGTTCCGGCGTGATCCGTACGGTTTCCTCGAGAATCTGCGCCGGACCAGCCCGGTAGAGGTGTTCGGGCTGCCGTGGGGCGGGTGGTGTGTCGGCGATACGGGTCTGGCGCTGACGGTGTTGAATGACCGCAGTTTCAATGCGGGGATGTCCGGGTTCTTCGGTTCTATGCTGCCCTCACGGCCTGCCCAGATCGACTTCGGCCGCGCTGCGCGCGCGATTCTGCGAACACATACGCCCGAGTATCGCGAGTCTCTGGCCGCGGCGGTGACCGAAATGCCCTCCGTCACCCGCTGGCCTTCGGCTGGGGTCGAGCTGGTGTATCGGTGCACCGCGGATGTGTTGTTGCACCCCGATGGTTCTCCCGAGTTGCGGCAGTTACTGGAGCGAAATGCACGCGTGGGTGCACTTCGCCCGGCCCTAATGGGGCAGCGGGCGTGGGCGCAGCTGCTACGCACTAAGTTGTCCACCACGCTGACGGAGCAGATCCGGGAACGGCGCAGCGATATCGGCCACACTGCAGAAGCCGAACCACGGGATCTGCTCGATGCCGTGATCGGTGCCTGTCCCGACGAGGTCGCCGATACAACGGTTGCGCAGCTGTATGTGCTGATGTTCCGGTCCATTGTGGGACCGCTGGGCTACTCGCTCGCGTGGTCGGTGCTGCTGGGCAGTCTCCACTCCCCGGGCTCACCATGGCCTTGGCCAGTCGACCGGGTCGTGCGTGAGGCATCGCGGCACCGGCCGGTCTCCTGGATGGTCAGCCGTCCCGTCCCCCATCCCATCGAGTTCGGGGGGATCGTATTCCGGACTGGCGACCTGCTGTCCGTAAGCCCCTACCTGCTCCATCATGATGAACAGCACTGGACCAGGCCAGGGGCATTTCAACCTGACCGCTGGACTCGACCGAGCGCACACGGCCCATACGTGCCCTTCAGTTCCGGCCCCTTCACCTGCGCCGGCGCCGCGGTCGCCCACGATCTGATCACCGATGCCGCCATCACCCTCATCGAGAACACCTGTCTGCGCGTGATCGGCGGCGGTGATACACGCCCGATCGTGACCAACGCCGCGATCCCCAGGCCGTTCACCCTTCGCCACACCCCTACAAACCCTGCCCATGCTCGACAGAGCCCCAGGAAGGAGGTGACACCATGATCAAGGCATTGCTGTTCATCATCACCAACAAGCCGACCCGCTCCTGGAACCCCGCTGAATACGGATGATCCTGCTACCGGCTGGATGGCTCGAACACCGCGCACAAAGGTGTACGAGCCACCCAGCCGCCGCGATCTATCGGTAGCAGCAGTCCGAGGGTCGACTCACGGTGATCCTTGGGCCGGTCTACGGCAGGCGCAGAACCGCACAGTGCATCAGCGTGGGGTTATGGGTCGATCCCTCCTACCGTATCGATTTCGCGCTCGCCCACCCCGACGAGCCGGGCCGCGTGGTCCTCGCCGTCGAAGTAGACGGCGACAGCTACCACCGTGCGGTCAGCGCCCGGGATAGAGACCGGCTGCGCCAACAGCACCTCGAACGACTGGGCTGGCGGTTCCATCGGGTCTGGGCATCGGCCTGGTTCGCCGACCCACAACGCATCATCGAAGCCTGGGAACAAGCAGTCCAACTGTCCGACACCGAGCCGACAGCAGCCGACATCGAATCGGTCCGCTCGCTTCCTTTGTTCCCCAGCGAAGCCCAGCCGAGCCTTGCACGTCCCGACGTTCGGCCCAGGCTACCGATTGACGGATATACGCATGCGCAGCTGGTGGCGATGTTCCTGTGGCGCAGCAGCGGCACGGTCGCGAACGCGAGAACTCCGCCAGCGTCGGCGATTCCGGAGAAAACGGTGCTAAACACGATGGACCCCCCGTGCTCTTGGGGCGGCTGAGCTGGGTAGCAATCTGCGGTCGGGCATGCGTCACCGGCTCGGCCATCCCGAAATGAATGCGAATGGTCAAACCGGGAGAGGTGGAGCCCCTAAACCCGGATCAAATTGTGTGGGGACCGCCCACAACATGGTCTGTTCTGGAACACCCTCGCCGACGAGTTCTCGGCGTAGCCTAACGCCGCTCGGTAAACTGCTGAGTTCCTCTGATACGCAGAAGTTCCGGCCCCGAAGTCGCCCGGGTGCCAGCTGCCGCCGCGCAGACGACAACTGTCTGGTCGGTGTGGGGTACGAACAGTACACCGCGATCGAGCACCATCCGTCCGATCTCGGGATGATCGATGGTCTTGGTGGCACTGCGCCGGTTCCTGGTGCGCCCCTCACGCTACAGTCGTTCGAATCGCTCACTGCGCGACCGTAATTCGACGGTGAAGGGGGTCAGGTCCGGATCATCGGGATATGCGGCCTTCGGCTGCTCAGTGATGTGACCCGGGATCCGGCGGTCGCCGCGGCCTCGGAGGCTGAAGACCGTCCTCGAGCCGGACATGCGGGCCAGCGCGCCGAGGGCTGCGGCGGACAGGCGCGGTCTCCCCGGCCTGTTCGAGGCGCCACATAGTCGACAGCCAGAAGTCCACCTCGCGCCAGGCGCTCGCATGTCCGCGAGGACAGGTGTCGGCGCCTTGGGCGCGCAGATCGCTGTCCTGGAGGCATTAGTCGCAGGGCTCTACACACTCAATGAGCAGCGGGCGCCGCTGGGGCCCGGCTATCCCTGCGACCCGATTCTGCATGAGGTCGCCTGCGCTGCCACGCGATGTATCACTATCAGGGCAAGGTGACGGGTAAGAGATATGGCGCGTATGGCACGCGATACACGGGCCCGGCGGCAAGCCACCGAGGGGTGGCTGTGCTTTTGGGCAGCACCCCGCGCGGGCGTTGGATCGACAGAACACTGTGGCGCAATCCGGTCATATTCGTGACCGAGGTCGGCGCCGTCATCACCACGGCGCTTGCCATGGTGCACCCCCTCGGTGTTCGGCTGGCTGATCACTGGCGCGGACAGCGGGTAGATCGTCCGGGACCCGCAACGCAGGGTGTCTTCAGCCCGGCCCTTGGTGGGTCCGAACTTGTGTCGGGCCGGACGAACACCGGATCACCGGGAGAAGCCCCGTCCGGTCCACAGCAGCCGGGAGATGACGATCCGGATCCGGTGCGGCGGCGGAGGTTTCTCGGCGACGTGTTGGCGGAGGGTGCGACGTATACCGATCCGACCGTACACACCATGGGGGTCGATGAGCTGGCGGTTCATGTCGAGGCGGTGTTCGCGCAGCAGCCGGGGATGCGGGTGATGCGGGTCAGCCGGGTAGATGCTCATCATGGGATGGCTCGGTTCGGGTGGCGGCTGGTGCGGGCGGATGGCACGGCGTTGCCGGATGGAGTGGATTTCCTGGAGTTCTCCGCGGAGGGCGAATCCGTAGGATCGTCGGGTTCTTCGGCGGGTTGCGGAGCATCTAGCGCGGGTTCATCACGGCGGGGAGCGGGTGGTCCCGGACCGCCCAGGGTGGTGGACCCGACAAGGGGCGCCTTAGCGGATCTGCGGTTGGTGAACGTCCGCTTCTGCCGATTTCGGTGTGGTGCCTGGCCCGCGTCACGGGCGGGCCTTGCCTTCTGAAGTTAATTTCCCTAACCTGAAGTTAATTCAACTAACTTCATGAGAGTTGCCCACATGTCCACCGTTGTCGTCCATCCCCGCCACCACGTCCTCACCTCCCTCCCTGCCGCTGTCGGCATCGCATACTCCGCATCCTGGATCGCCGGGCTGACGGTCGGCGCACCCGCTCCGGCATTCACCGATTCCGGCGGTGAGATCATCCGCGAATTGTTGGGCCACACCGGCGCTTTCACCACGCAGTTCCTGCTGACCGAAGGGCTGCCCGCCATCGGCCTGGCAGTCGTGGCGCTGGCACTGGCCCGTACGGCCCACTCCCCAGTCGCGGGCCGGCTCGCCACAGTGACCGGCGTTGCGGCGGCGCTGATTTCGTTCACCCAGTTTCTGCTCGGGCTGGCCCTGGCCCGCGCCGGTTCCCCTGATTCCGCGCATCTGCTCTTCGAGCTGGTGAACCGGTTCGACGGGGCGAAGATGTTCCTGCTGGCCGGGCTCTCCGTCGCGGCGGTGCTGACCGGGCTGCTGCCCCGCTGGCTGAACTACACCGCCATCGCCATGGCGGTGGCGATCGTGGCCTCGGGGATCGGGTATCTGTTCCTGATCCAGGGCCTGGCTACGCTGGCCTACGTGTCCGGACCCCTGCTGCTGGTCGTCATCACCGGTACCGGCCTCGTCCTGGGCCGGAAGTCCCGGTAACGACGTGCCGCGCGCCGGTCTCACACCCGAGCGAATAATCGCTGAAGCCGCGCTCGTAGCGGACGAGGTGGGCCTGGAGCGACTCACCCTGGCCGCGGTAGCGCAGCGTTGCGGCGTTTCCCTACCGGGTCTCTACAAGCACATCGACAATCTCGAGGCTGTGAAACGCGATCTGGCGGTCCTGTCGGTCGGCGAGCTGACCACCGTTCTCGCCGATGCCACCGTGGGCCTCTCCGGCCGCGACGCGTTGCGCGCGATCTGCACCGCCTATCGCGACTACGCGCGCGCCCACCCTGGCCGCTACGCCGCGGGCATCGTCGCGCCCGCCGCCGACGACGACACCTACGTCCAGACCGCTACCCGCGCCTACCAAGTCCTCACCGCGGCCCTGCGCGGCTACCACCTCTCCGACGCCGACCTCGTCCACGCCGTGCGCATGGTCCGCACCGTCTGTCACGGCATGGTCACCCTCGAATCCGCCGGAGGCTTCGGCCTTCCCGAATCCGTGGACGACACCTTCGAGCGGCTGCAGGACTCGCTGCACACCGAATTCCGCACCATGGCGCACTGAATCATCCAGGCGCGCCCGCAGGGCCAGGTGATGCCGAGCGCTCGCCGGATCATCGGGTGCGCCACCGTGGGCAAGCGCTGCCACCCGACCGAATCGACCAGAATCCCCCACCCCCAGATAGAGAGACATTGTGACTGAACAAGATCCGAAGATCGCCGCCATTTCCGTCTTCTTCGACGCATATGCCCGCTACGACCTGGACGGCATGCGTGCCATTCTTACCGAGGACATCACCTGGACCATTCCGGGCCATCACGCATTGTCCGGCACCAAGCGCGGCATCGACGAGGTCGTGGCATTCTTCAACCAGTTGTCCAAGGCGGGCATGAAGGCCGAGACCTTCTTCCTGGAGGCCAACGACGAATACGTGGTCGACATCCACCGCGGCTACTCCACCGCCGGCGAAGGCACGGTGGACACCATCTGGGCGCTGGTATGGCACTTCAACGCCGACGGCAAGGTAGACCGCGTCGTGAACCTCTCCGGCGACCAGCACCAGATGGACAACTACATCTGGAAGAACTACACACTCGCCCCGCTGCCCGCCCGGTTGGCGTTGCACGACACGATGGCGTAGGCGTTGACCGGACCGATCTGATCCCATTCGACAAGCTCACCGCGTTCTTCACCCAGAATCTTGCCTGAGGTCGCGGGCACCGACGCCCGCCAGAGAGGAATCACCCGAAGATGCCCGGCGCGCACCAGCTGTGCGCGCGGGCGAAGCCGCGAAGAACGACGCGCGCCACCGTACCGCGCTCACCCCTTCCGAACGCCGGGTGGCCGCCCTCATCGGCACCGGCCACACCAACAAATCCGCGGCCGCCGAACTCGGCATCTCTGTCAACACGGTCGGCACCCACCTGCGGTCGGCATTCGCGAAACTCGGCATACAGTCACGAGTCCAGCTGGCCAACATCTTGCACAGCGTTCCCGCGATCTGATTCACACCCGGCACCGTGCGGGGTCACGTATTCAGGGGATAGAGCGACACGAACCGACTGCGGATACTCGATTTCTGAGCCGGCCTCGCCATGCAGGGATCCCGCAGCGACACCGGCAGTCATTGCGCCCTGCGAGCGAAAGCAATTCCCATGTCTGTCACGACGCGGTCTCGCGCTTACTGGCACCTCGGATTTCACAGTGACGCCGACCGCGGCCGATTGATTGCCGAGACACTGGTGCAGGGGAATCAGCAGCTGTATTTCCGCTGTTTCATCGACCGGTTCGCCTCCCGACCGGACGCCATAGACGACACCGAGCGCCGCAGCCCGGTGGTCGGTTCTGACGGTGTCGAGACACAGACGAGGGGCACCAGATAGAACAGCAACGCGAGGGGTGCCTCCTGCAACATCCTCCAGGCCATCCGTGTGGGAGTGTAAGTCGCGCCGGAACTTGGCGACTACCAGACCTGTTCGTGGATCCAGGCAGATGCGAACCTCGTCCACGATTCGGCTTCGCCGGCGCCACGAGCCAGGCCCAAACTGTGTGGACCGTGGGCGAATACGTGTACTTCATGTGGAATATCGTTGGCCGCCAACGCATTCGCCAACCGGTAGGTGTGTTCGGGAGGGACATATGTGTCCTCTGCGGTATGCCAGAGGAAGAACGGCGGTGACTGCGGTGTCACCAACGCATCCAGTGATGTCGACCGGCGCAGTTGCGGGTCGGCGTCCTCGCCGAGGAGGATCAGCCGCGCCGGACGATAGGTTTCGGTTTCCATCGACGTGATCGCGTATCCGAGGACTGCGAACTGCACTGTCTCGGCAGGCGCCGCGCCGGGCGCGAGAGCCGCCAGTCCCGCGAGGTGGCCACCTGCGGAGAAGCCGACGATCCCGATTCGCTGCGCGCCTTCGGCCCGCAGCCGACGAATCTGGCCCCGCAGCGCGTCCAGCGGGACGGGGTGCTGGACGTTGAGCGGATACCGGAATACGGTTGCGGACAATCCTTTTTCGATGAGCCACCGGACGACGGGCTCGCCTTCGTGTGAAGCGTGTTCGGCATACCCGCCCCCGGGTAGGACGATCACATGTGTGCTCGAGGTCGCCATGTCAGGCCACCGCTCCGCCGGGCTGAAGCGCATCATTACCAACCCTATTCGTCGGTCCGCGCGCATCACTAGCAATCCGCGCGGTGGTCCGTGGCTATGTGGGTCAACCTTTCCCAACGTGCTCGTAGCCGCCGCTGATCCAGTCCACAACCAGCCGCCCGTACTCCTCGTACGATTCCTCCCAGGCAAAGTGGCCCCCATCGAGGGGATGAACCTCGCTGTACGGGAGGTTGTCGGCCAGGAATTGGTTGTTTGACCAGGGCACGAGGTCATCGCCCTTCCCTGCCACGATCTGAACCGGCGTTGTGATCGTCGGCAGCAGGTCACGCAAGACGGGGTTCTGCTCTGGGTAGTGCCGCACGAACCGGGCCGATTCAGCGAACCGCCCGAGGTCATAGGCGCTGACGTAGTCGTCGTGGATCTCCGGCTCGCTCTCGGCGGACGCGGCCGACTGGACCGCGTAGCCGATGTTGGTTCTTGCGTCCAGTCCGCGTACTACGTCCAGGTCGGGTGCCTTGATGACGTCCTCGAGTGCTCCGCCGGCGTCGATCGGGTAGCCGACGGCTCCGCCACCGACAGTCAGGCTCGCCACGCGGTCGGGGGTTGCGGCCGCCAGGAAGAGTGCTGCCGCGGTGCCGACGTCGGGGCCGACGATGTGCGGTACCCCGAGGCCCCACTCGTCGATCAAACGCGACAGAAACCCTCCCAGGGCGTCGGGCGCGATCAGTTCTGTGCGGTGTTGGTCGGAGTGGCCGAAGCCCGGCATGTCGATAGCGACAACTCGCCCCAGCGGGGTGACCTGGTTCCAGATTCGACGAAAGGCCAAGAGCGTCTCCGGCCACGGCGCGAGCATCAGCACGGTTGTGTCCGAGTCAGCCCCAGTATCTGCGTAGCGCACACGGACTCCGTCGCAGACACGGAAGAAGGTGTTGATTGATGCGGCCTTTGAACACTCATCTGTTGCCTTTGCCTTTGCCTTTGCCTTTGCCCTTGTCGGTATTGTCCGTCCGCCGAAATCCCGGCATCCGCACCACTCATAGATTCCTCGTAGAGCGTGACGGTATTCGCGTCAGTGGCGCGGCGACATCACCTGAACGTGTGATGCCGCTTCGGCGGTGGATCGGGCAGTCTGTCGTTTCTCCGGGGCCGCATGGCTCGAACCCGATTATGCCCGTGATAAGGAGCGCCTTCCATGACAAAAGAGCGACGAATCGGTGATGACGGTGGAGGCAAGCACGGAAGATCTCCGCCCCGCTCTATGCGGCGCTGAACAGACCGGCTGAGAAGGACGTCTCAGCGCTGTTGGCCGAGGCATGCAACGACGACTACCGGTCGTTCCACACGAACCAGGACTTCCTGACCCGCGACCAGCTGGCAGACGTGTTCAAGCGCATGGGGGAGACCGTTCCAGATCTGACATGGTGTGCGAGTAGGAACGCGCGGACTCACTACAGTTGAGGAATCAGCTCGGCGTATCTCGTTTCAATTAAGGCGATGGATGTCATGAGTTCTGCGGGTACGGCCGCTGTCTGGGCCGAGCAGCAGATCGCCGTGGTTCGCGACGATCCGGCGGGCCGGATCGCGCTGATGCAGCGCTGCTACCACGGCCCGTTCGGTAGGGCCCCGCAGCATCTGCCTTTCCGTCGGGCGGCGATGTCGTTCATGCGATGGCAACTGCGGCGAGGATTGCTGCAACCACCCTCCAGCGACCGTCCCGGTAGTCCATGGTGGCGTGAGGTGAACGAGCGCATCCTTCGTGACGGTTGCGAGGCGGTGGCCCTGAGCGGGGACCATAGCGGACCGACTTCCTCACGCACGGTCGACTTCTGGAAGTCGTTCGCCGATCACCCGACCGCTCGGGCCTGGTACCGGGCGCACAACGGGAGCGTGGTCGCTGCCTACCTCGAGCACCGCGAGCTGGCGGAGGCGGAAAGCGAGGCCGAACGCTTCTTCATGAACGTCGTGCTCTGCCGGGTGCTGTACACCCATGCTCTCGTCGCGGCCCCCCGGATCTCACTGGGATGGCTTCGCCCGCTCGCCCCGTTCCTCGGTGACCCGAGACTCGGCATGACTGGGATTTTCCTGCAACTGTCTCGCGTGCTCCCGGACGAGTACCCCCTCCGCGATAGTGTCCATTTCTACCTCAGTAACGAACACGTATTCGGCCAACTCCTGGACTTCGGAGTGATCACTCCGAGGCTGCACCAGCTCTATGAGTGGTCAGCTCACGAACTCGCAGCACCGGGCCTGCTGGACTGTATCCGTGACGGAGCCCTGACCTACGCATGGTCATTCGAAGACCGCGGCGTCTGGCAGCCGCCGAAGTCATTCTTCGTCCAGATGGCCAAGCGGGCGCTCCCACCCGAACGACGTGCCTGAGCGGGTTTCAGTGCCGGTGCCGGTGCCGGTGCCCCGGTCGGCCGTCGTCGCCAGTCGTGGTCTGATCCACAGCAACCGACGAACGGAGGACGCCCCCTGCTGGCCACGGTGCCAGCAGGGGAGTCCTCCGGTTCGGGGTTGGGGTTCACGATCGTCGTCGGGTGCCGGGCCTAACTCGCCACGGCTATCGTGCTTACGCCACGGCCACAGCAACGCCAAAACCCGCGATGCGGCCTCTGCGGGCCGACCATCTCGGTGTCGGCGCTGTGAAGCGCACACTCCCGGCCGAGCCGTCTCCATCCACCCTGCACGGGACACGGGACTGGCCGCCTTCTTCTTCCGCCACCCCGAGTTGACCGACCTGCACCACCGCGATACCCCTCGGCGCAAGCAGATCCTCGCCGACGTGTACGCCGACTCAGGTTGGCGTACACCGGAATTGCTCACCGAGGTGCACGCTGCCGATGACCTCCATTTCGACTCCGTCAGCAAAGTCACCATCGACAGTTGGGCCACCGGGCGGATCGCACTTCTCGGCAATGCGGAGTCCTGCGTCTCGCTGTTCGGCGACTGCGGCGCTGCGTATACGTCTGATGCGGACCGTCCCCGCAGTGCGCGGCCGCGCACTACAGATCCAACTCGATGCGCAACACGAGATCGCCGAACATTTGTGCGCTGCCTATCCGGGTGAATTGGACGAGGTCACCGCCGGTGCGCTCGTCGGCGCTTTCGTCGGTGTGGTCACCGGCACTCTCTAGGCGCTCACGCAGATCATGGACGCCGACGCCGATCCTGCGGCACTGAAAACGCGGATGGAGCAGGCAACTACGACTGGCTGCGCCTTTGGGTCGGGCCGCGGACCGACTGACTCATGTCGGCGGTGTCCGCGCGGTCCCGCTGCTTCTCTCGCCGGCGATCATCAGTGCGAACCTGACTATCACTGCGGGGGTTCAGGCGGTACTCGCCGGCAAACAACGGATATGGTGGTTTCGCCTGGTAGAGGATGGTTTTCGTATTCGGGCAACCGTCCCGGCGTAGCCCGGAACCGCGCGGGTCGCCTGATCGGGCGCTACCCGAAACGTCGTTGCACTTTGCGCCGCTACTACCGGAACCCCTGACTTTCACCGGCCTGCACCTCCCGCCGCCACGGGTAGCTTGCGTCGTCACTATTCAGTGCTACTATCTACTGGTAGTCAGTAACAGTGAGTAGCACGAGGAGGTTATCCGTGGGCAAGCAGATCACGGAGATGCTCAAAGGCACGCTCGAGGGCATCGTCCTCGCGATCTTGTCCGTGCGGTCCGCGTACGGCTACGAGATCACGGCGTGGCTGCGGGAGCA
>NZ_JBKOQN010000074.1:0-13036 GCF_046764895.1 Nocardia sp. CWNU-33
CGGTTGCGGGCGACGCGCACGACATCGTCGCGGAACTCGCGGGGATAGGGCTTGGGCACGATGACATCCTTTCAGCCTGCCCGAGGGGCAAGCCAACTCGGTTGTCACCTATCCGTGCAGCAGTCCCGGATGAATGCCTAGCTCGACGGCTGTCTGCTTGGCTTGTCTGCCTGCGCGTACCAGCGCGACTGCTCGCGCGCGGAACTCGGGAGAGTAGGGGCGGGGCACGGCGTCCAGCCTTTCGTAAAGGCTGTCAGTTAGCCACTGGAACTGGAACCCAAGGGATGGGGCAGGTCAGAGTGTCACCCGATCGTGCAGCAGTCCCGGGCGTGCCTCTGACAGGAGCTGCTCAATTCAGCACGAATGCCTGAGTTCCGAGCACATTGCGTGCGATACGGATGGTGTGGGCTGCGTGGCGAAGGGATCCCAGCTCGATGCTCGGATGTAGGTGGCTACGTATCGGCTACTGATGCGAGGACAGTTACGGAGCCGATCATGCTGATCTCGAATAAACGAACGAACGAGTCGCAGAGTCGGAACGGTGTCGCGAACCGACAGATGGCGACCTATACGGATGTTGAAAGGTTGAAACGACATGGTGTGCTGCGTGCTACTCGGCGAGCTGATGTTGTTGGGGCGGCCTGGTGTGTGTCTGTCCAGGGCGGACAACGAGCCGTCTGTGTCGGCACACCGCCCTCCGGAATCGGTGGCGTCCAGCTATCTCGTTATAGCTCGCGACCTGCGCGGCCGACATGGTCACCACGTGGACCGTGGCAGCGTTCGGGCCGCCAGCATTCGGACTGTCCGGCGCATGATGCCCCATCAGTGCAGAGGTGGCGGGCAATGAACGAGATTCTGCCGTTGGCGTACGGTTACGTCCGCCTGGATCTGGTCGGTCGTGACTTGACCTCCTGCGAGCAACGGTTATTGACGTTCGCCCGCGAACACGGATACGAGCTCGCGGCCGTGTTCCGAGAGCAGGCACCGCAGGCTGCGAAACTGCCGCAGGCATTCATAGATCTGGTCCATGAGTGCCGCCGAGCAGAGGCAAACACCGTCATCACATTGTGCGGGCACCTGGCCGGGATGTCGATGCCGCGTCTGTCTCTGCTCGATGTGCTGGCCGCTCGTGGCAACGCGCACGTATGTGAGCTACCGATGTGAAGGTGCTAGCCGAGGCCTGACGCAGTACCTGACGGCGTTCGTCCTCGCATCGGCCGGGATCGACGGTCCGGACCTACATACCGAAACTCCCGGCATGGTGATCGACCGGATCGTGCGCCTGCATCACCTGGCTACCACGAGACCCCAAGCTTCCGTGGTAGTGAATTCGACCTCATCGGGCATCGGATGCCTGCAGTGGTCTCGGTCTTCGGTCCACGACTTCGGCAGATGCAGTTCGCGATCGATGAGAGTGCGCCCTGGCCGGGGGTGTAGGCAGTACACGCCTAGCCGGCAATCCCGATCCGGTCAGCCGTTCCGGAGTATTGACGTTGCACCCCAGCGGATTTCGTGCCCACTCTTTAGGGATGCGGTTTCCTCCACGATTGTGTACCTCCTGCGGCCCTCGGTGTGGGCCTTCCAGTTGAGCCCACGCCTGTCGCGCGGCGGCGGGGCCGTGCTCCCACTCGGCGCGGATGGTATCGACGATCGGCCGAGCCGCCGACATTGCCGGGCTCGCTGTACTGGGTGACTCGATCCGTACCGGACGCTTGATCGAATGCTGTGAGCGGGAAAGGCTTCGAGCCCAGGCTGTCGAGCAGTTTTCTGACGACGGGCAGATGCTCCGTACACGCCGGGATGAGTGAGTCACCGAGACGACGCACTAAGCCACAACCGGTGCTGGTCAGGGTTTGATATCGAGCGTGCCCAGAGCGTGCCAAGACGGGCGGAAACAAGGCGGATCGGGCGATACGAGCCGGACGTTGAACAGCCTCTGACCTGGACGGGAAAGGAGCAGGCAGACACGCCGGGACGAAATCCAGTTCCCTGGGCGTCAAGTGGTCGCAGGTTCAAATCCTGTCATCCCGAAAGGTCAGAGGAGGTTTCCGCTCTCCGTGAGGCAGTATCAGGCACGCGAACTTGCCAAGAACTTGCCAACGGCCGGGGAGCGGGCATTTCAACAAATCATCCGAACAGGGCAGCGCCTGCCGCGCGCAGGTCGTCGGGTTGCACGTCGCTGTGATTCCCGCGAGACTGCGGGGTCGTGACCGTTATCGCGGGTGGACATACCAACATGGCGCGACCGAATTTGTTCGGTGGACCGGAAGGCGCTCCGCTCCCGGCACGGACAGTCGCACCAGCTTGACAAGAAGGGGGTCGGGTCCGCATTCGACGAACCTGTCCGCTCCGAGGCTGTCCATACGCAGGACGGCGTCCTCGAATCGCACCGGTAGGACCAGCGCCTCGACCATTGCGGTCAGCAAATCGTCATCATCGGAGCAGAACCGGTGCGTGGTGGCTGAATAGACTGGTGCGCGTAGCCGATGCTGCGGTATGCGATCCAGTTCGGCGCGCAGGGGAGCAACCACGTCGTTCAGCATGGGGCTGTGGTAGGCAACGTCGATGGGGAGCCGAACACAAACCACATCCTGATGCTTCGCGTGCTCGGCAACTTGCCGCAACGCTGCCACGGGCCCCGAGAGCACGGTCCGATCGGGTGCGTTGATACATGCCACCGCCAGACCGGGATCACCCACGTCGGCCGCCACCGTCGCGGCAGCGGTCTCGTTCAGCTCCAGGGTCACCATGCCGCCTTCCGGTTGCCCGTACCGGCTGACGGCTTGTTCCTGGGCACGAATGATGCGGCGCCCGTCGTCGAGTGTGAACGCTCCAGCGCAGACCAGCGCGGCGAGGAAACCGAGGCTGTGCCCCAGCAGCGCGAGCGGACGACTGTCCGCTACCGCGCAGCGGTAGCGGACGACCGCGTCCTCCATGAGCTGCTGACCGGTCTGGCCGTGCGCGCGCCCATAGCCAGGAAAGAGAAAGACCTCCTTTGATGTCACCATGACTCGGGAGTGCCCATGCGGGACCGGACAGCGCCCACCGCATAGAGCTTGGATGTGTGGCCCCAGCTGGCTCTCGCCGTGTCGAAGTAGCGGTCCAGTTCGGCGGCGAAACCCGGTTCGACTGCCTCGATAGCCGTCTGGTTGGCCGTGATTCGCTGCTGCCAGTGGTCCATTGTCCGGTCATAGTGTGAGGTGGTGTCGATCACCGATGCGATGCTGAACCCAGCATCCGAGATCTCGGCCACGAGCTGCGACAATGGCACCATCGCGGTGAATCCGAACAGGCCCAGCGCGTGCATACTGGCAGGACGGGTAGCGAACTCGTCCAAATGCGCGGTGCTGCGATAGCAGAACGCCGAAATGAACAGTCGCCCGTCACGTTTGAGCAGCCGGTAGGCCTTGCGCAAGGGTTCACGGTGCTCCGGCAAATGCTCGACCACCTCGACCATCGCCACGGCGTCGAACCGGCGATCGTTCAGATCGGCCAACTGGAACGGCCCGACGACGACTTCCACCAGATCGGCCACTCCGGCAGCGCGCGCCCGACTACGAATGAACTCCGCCTGCACGGCCGAGGGGGTGACTCCCACGACACGACAACCGAATTCACGGGCCAGGTACAGGGTGAGGCTGCCCCACCCGCATCCGATATCCAGGACCTGCTCACCGCCGTGTAGCCGTAGCGACGCGGCGATCAGCGCCAGGCTCGCCTGCTGCGCCTCATCCAAGGATTCGTTACCGGTAGCGAACAGGCCGCAGGTGTATTTGACATCGTCGCCGAGAAAGGCGGCGAACGCCTCCGCGGACCGTTCATAGTGCAGATTGGTTGCCGTGGCCGCCGCCTCGACCGCCGGCGTCGTGGTCATGCGGAACCATCCATGGCTGTGCGCACGAGCGCGACGAGGTCCGCGACCGTTCGGGCGTCGCGGATCTCCTTGTCGTCCAGTTCGATGTCGAAGTGGCGTTCGAGCTGGCTGACCACGCGCATGAGCCGCACCGAATCGGCTCCTGGCAGCAAGTCGAGCTGGTCGTCGGGCTCGATCGGTTCTTCGCCCATCCGGAGGCTCTCACGGAGTACGTCTTGGACGGTGGTGAGAACATCTGCCCGAGTATCTTCGGTCATTTCTGTTGCTTTCCTTATCTTCTCAGGGGAGGGTGCGCAGGCTTCTGGTCAGATCGAGCAGTTCACCGAGCTCAGCGCTGGGGCTGTCCACGAACTGGCGGATCATCCGTTCGAGTGCGGTGTATGCCTCGGTGTGGTCGTAGCCGGCGGTCTCGGCCACGGAGTACGACCACCGACGATAGTTGGGGAGGGTGTCGGACAGTGGCATACGGAATGTGCGGAGCACATGCTTGAGGTGCGGTGCGGCGGCAGCCGGATCACGTCGCAGATAGATCTCCACAAGATGCGCGTAGAGCGCGAAATGCCGTGCTTCGTCACGGGCCATTCGCAGTAGCAGGTCCCGCAGCACCGGTTCGGTGACGACATCGCGGAACCGCAGATAGAACAGCTGAGTCGCCTTCTCCTGAAGCATTGTGTACGCGAATGCCTCGAGCGGCTCCGGATAGGGAAGGTCGAAATGTTTGCGTCCTTCCTCGGCCAGCGCCAGCCGCAGGGCCTCGGAGGTGTTGATACCCGCGGCCTCCTGATATCGGGTCAGCGCAGCGGCGTGGCGTTCCTCGTCGTAGGACCAGGCGACGAAGAACCGGAAGTATTCGCGGTGCACAGCAACAATCGGGATCGACAGATCCGCGCCGTCGACCGGGAAGGTCCGAAGCAGCCAGTTCATATATCCGGGCAGATGGTCCTCGATGTAGGTGATGAATCGGACTACGGACCGGTCGGCGTCGGTGAGCCGGTCCGGACGTACCTCGTCCCAGTCCAGGTCCCGCAGGCTCCACAGTTTGTCCGCACCACGTTGCACGACGGGTTCGACAGCGTTGCGGACCTCGGTGAGAGTCAGGCTGGGCAGCCAGGTCTCGGTCATCGGGGGAGCTCCGTCGACCCGTGCCGTGACCGGGTCGCGGTGATCCCGTAGTGCTTGGTGGTGTAGCCCCACCCCGCGTTCGTGGTCTCGAGGTAGCGCACGAGTTCGTTGCTCAGACCGGGATGTACGTCATCGATAGCTCCGGCGGCACCGCGGATTCCGGTCAGCCAGTCGTCAATTGTCTTGTGGTAGTGCCAGGTCAGGTCTCGGACTCCGACCAGGCTAAGCCCGGCATCCTCGATCGCGGCCAGCAGTTCGGACGGTGGGCGCAGCACGGCGTAGCCGAAGATCTGCTCGGCGACATGCCGGCTCCCCGGTCGGTCGGAGTATTCACCGAATAGTTCGTCATTGCGAAAACAACTGGCCGACACGTACATTCGACCGCCTCGCCGGATGGCCTTGGACATGATGTCGATGGCGCGCCGGTGGTCCGGCAGATGTTCGATGACTCCGACGAGTGCGGTGGCGTCGAACGTTCCAGACGGAATATCCAGGTCATACACGGACTGTTCGAGGACCGTCAGCCGGTTGGTGAGGCCGCGTTCGGCGGCGTGTTCGCGAACCCACCTGGCCTGCACAGCCGACGGCGTCACGGCGGTGACCGTGCAGCCGACTTCCTCGACGAGGTAGAAGGCGAGGGCTCCCCAGCCCGTTCCGATATCGAGCACCGACTCGCCGCCATGTAGGGCGAGGCGTTCGGCGATGAAACGGAGCTTGGCGTCCTGAGCCGCATCGAGACTCTCGGTAACGTTGTCGTAGATGCCGCAGGTGTATTTCATCCGCCGGCCGAGGAATCTTTCGAACACCTCCGGCGGCAGGTCGTAGTGCTGGTTGGTTGCGGTCAGCGCGTGATCGACGGCTGTAGTTTCCATGCCTTCTTCCCCTGTTCCTGCCTTCTTCTCCTGATCAGCGAGCCGGGCGGCGGCATGCAACCGCTGCCACTTACCGCTGGTGGTCCGGGTCAGCCAGCGTGGTGGCACCGTATGTACCCGAACATGTGGCATACCGATGGCGGTGACAATCCGTCGCCGTATCTCGTCCTCCAGTGCGGCCCGAGGCGCTCCCTCGAGCGTGGTTTCGGCGATCACTCCGAGGAATTCGCCATCGCTCCCATCGTTTTCGGCGACGGCCACGCAGTGGCCGCGGTGCACGCCCGGCACCGTCCTTGCCACGATTTCGGCGTCGTCAGGGAAGTAGTTCTGCCCGTGGACGATGATCATCTCTTTGCGGCGCCCGGCGACGAAATAATCGCCGCCGAGCTGGAACGCCAGATCGCCGGTGCGCAACCAGGAACCGTCGAATACGGCGGCCGTGGCCGGTGCGTCGTCGAGGTAGCCGGTAGTGACGGCATCACCGCGGATCTGGAGTTCGCCGAGCCGTCCGGGACCGAGCACGCCGGCGTGCTCGTCGACAAGCCGCACCTCGACGCCGAGCACCGGAGCGCCGACCGAGACCACAACCTTTGCGCGCGAGTCGCTTTCGGGTACCTCCCGGACCTGCCCTGTGGCACTCAGCTCGTCGCGGTCGACGCAGACCATGCGCGGCAAGGCGCCCGGCTGCGGGAAAGCGACGGCCAGCGTGGCTTCGGCCATGCCGTACACCGGATACATCACTGTCGGAGCCGCTCCAGCACGGGCGAAGACGTCTGTGAAGGCTCGGACCGTGGCGGCGGACACGGGTTCAGCGCCGTTGAATGCCAGTCGCCATGACGACAGGTCGAGGTCGCGCAACAGCTCCGGCGTGGCCGCCCACAGCATTAGGTCATAAGAGAAATTCGGTCCGGTCAGCACTGTGCCCCGGCACGCGGAGAAGTAACGCAGCACCTCTTCGGGACGCCGCAGGAAGGTCGTTGGCTCGAACACATGCGACTCGATCCCATTGAGCACCTGCGCCAGATGTCCGAACAGTCCCAGGTCATGGTGGTACGGAACCCACTGCACGAAGACGTCACTCTGACCGAAACCACCACTTATGGCGATTGCGCGCAGACCCGCCAAGACCGCCCGATGGCTGAGGGTGACTCCCCGCGGCTGCGCCGTACTGCCCGAGGTGAACTGCACCACCGCGATGTCCTCCGGTGCGACAGTGGGCAACTCGGCCACCGCCCGCGACTCGGCGCGCACGAGCCGCAGGTCGGTGCAAGTGTCAGCGAGATGGTCGGCGAGTTCCGCAGTGTGCGAGTCGACGAGCATATGCCGCATATGCGCTGCCTGGACGATGGCCGACATTCGATCCAATCGACGGTGATCGGCGCCCAGACCCTGCGGTTGCGGCAGCACGGTGGCGGCGGCTCCCGCCATGACGATCCCAAAGAGCCCGGCCAGCAGTTCCGGACCGGACGAACCGATCAACCCGACAACCTCACCCCGGCACACCCCGGCCGTGACCAGCGATCGCGCGGTGGTTTCGGCATCGGCCAGCAGATCCTTGACTGTGGTCTCGCCGTTGCGCTGCGGGAAGACGAGGCGGGTAAGCGGTGCCGCCGTAACGATATTGCGCAGAGCCTCATCGAGCGTGGATCCGCTCAGCAAGAGGTGGTGGTCATTCACGATGAGAACTCCGAATCGGGGTGACGCCAAGTTGGGGTTGATGCGGGAGTCTGCGCGCGGATGTGAGACCCCGCCGACGAAGCCGCCGCGCGTGCCAATGGATCAGCGCGATAGTGCGATAGGAGGACAGCAGCAGCCGCGGTGACACGATGACCGCGGGTATGCGTACCTCTTTTCCGACCAGCGTGGCGGTCAGCGCAGTGACAGGAGCCGAACGGTTACGTAGGGCGCGATTCAGTGCGAACACGATTCGTACGCTGTCCGGGTTCAGTACGAACCGCGTGCGGTACCGGCCGTCGACGGGAAAGTATGGAGAGACATAGAACTCTTTACCGACATCCGCCTTCCCGGCGGCATCCGGGGTGAGCAGGTAGCAGTGGCGTTCCCCGAACGTGTTGCGGACCTCGGCGATCACGACCGCCATGGAATCGTCCGCGCGATAGCAGAAGAAGAAACTGACCGGATCGAATGCGTATCCGGCGCTGCGCGGTTGGGCGAGCATCAGTATCCGGCCACCCGCCAGGTCGATCCCATTGCAGGACAGGAAGGTTTCGACGTTCTCCCGGATACTGCGAGTCGGGTCGCCGAGATGGTCGGCGGCATGGAACCGCACCAGCGGACGCACCGGCGCGGCCAGTGTGTCGACATCGACGAGCCACATGTAGAGGGTGTGGGTGAATCGATAGGTGAATGGGTGATGCCGTATATGGATGAGGCGGCAACGAAACAGTGTGGGCGATTGTATGGTCATCGACGGTCACCATCCGACCCCGAAGCCGCGTGCTGCCTCGACGCCCGAGCGGCATCCGTCCTCATGGAAACCCCAGCCGTGATAGGCACCGGCGTACGCGAGAGTCGGTGACGCGAGATCAGGCAGCCGGCGCCGGGCCGCATCGCTCTCCGGTGTGTACACCGGATGCTCATAGTCCATCCGGGCCAGTACTTTCCGCGGATCGACGGCCTCCTCCGGTCCGAGCGTTACCACATAGTCGGTATTCGAGTCGATGTTCTCGAGCCGGTTCAGGTAGTAGCTCATGAGCATCCCGTCCGGGTTGGGATGACAGGTATTCTGCCGATAGTTCCATGACGAGCGATGCTCGGCGGCCTGCGGCAGCACTGACGCATCGGTGTGCAGCAGCGCCCGGTTCCGCACATATGGCAGCGCGCCGAGGACGCTGAGCTCGACAGGTGTCGGATCGGCAAGCAGCGCAAGCGCTTCCCCCGGGTGAACGGCGAGGATGACGCGATCGAAACGGCGTGTTCCGCCGGCAGCATCGGTGACAGCGATCCCATCGACATCGCGGCGCACCGACCGGACCGGCGTCTCGGTAAGGACCTCATCGAGGGTCGTGGCTATCCGAGACACGTAGTCCGCGGACCGTGAGCTCAGTGTGCGCCAGCGCGTCGCCGCACTGCCGCGCAACATGCCGTGGTTGTTCAGGAAGGCCAGCAACGCAGCCACCGGATACAGCCCCGCGGTCCGCGGATCGCAGGACCACACAATGGATACCAGCGGCAGCACAACATGATGTGCGAAATAGTCCGAGAACCCATGGTCGGCCAGCATCTTGTGCAAGGTGACCCCGTGATCTTCGGGTGTGGCGAGGATCTTTTCACAGACACGGTTGAATTCCAGCATCTCTACGAGCAAATCCGCGTTCGCGGACTGGAGTTCCTGCGGCAACGTGCGAAGTCCGCTCCCCGCAGAGTATTTCAGTCCGCAACCGTCACAGAGCACGCTCATCGACATCTCCGATGCGACACTGCGGACCCCTAGCTCGTTCAGGAGTCGCGTGAAGAGCGGGTAGTGCGCCACGTTGTAGACGATGAACCCGGTGTCCAGATGTCGTATCGAGCCATCGGTCGAAACAATCGAATGGGTATGGGCATGTCCGCCCAGTCGAGAATCAGCCTCATATAGTGTTACTCGCGAAACTCGCCGCATCAGGTATGCGGCCGTCAGCCCGGATATGCCTGAGCCGATAACGGCCGTCGTCGGTTTCGAGGCCATTAACACTCTCCCAAATCATTTACTCCGCCGAAGCTATCCGGCGTGCACAGCCCACTGGATTCGGGAGTCCCGCCCGCTAGTCCTATACCGACCAAAAACTCGATGTATGTACAACATCGACCAGGCCGGAAGAGGGTTGCGGTGCTTCTTCAGATCGTGAGCGTACCGGTCGGTCTGGCGGGGCGCAACGGCTACGAGCAGGTTTTTGAACTCGACGTGCTCGGAGGCTCCGGGGCTGGTCAGATCAACTCGACGAGCACCTTGGTTGCTTACGACTGCTGGGGATTGTTGATGATTGCAATTACTTTTGATGATCGAAACTGCCATGGGGTTCGGCGGGTTATTCGGTCTGATACCCGCCCTTGTATGAGGCATGCCGATGTTTGAAGTCGACAACTCCCCGAATGGCCTATCGTTCGATAGAAATTTTCCGGTGAAATGCAAACCTTAACGGAAATTCACTGATTTGACCATTGGTCAATCTTGCGCTTCTCTCCATCGACTACCTTCGGTCGACTTATCGAATCTTTCGTCACGGTGACAAATTTGGCATGAGTTGGGATGGGGGAGGCATGACGGTTATGAGGGCAGTAAGGTCGAGTGCACGGACGCGCAGTTGGGCATACCTCGAACCTCTGACCAAGCTCGCGGACATCCTCCCGGCCGCAGTACTCGAGTCAATTCGTAGACGGCCATCAGCGGTTCGTCGACGAAGCACAGCGCGGCATGTTCGACCGCGACGTCGACTGAGTTGTCGCTGATTCCGAGGTTCATGGCGTCATCGGGGCGCACCGTCAACTGCCCGAAGTGTTGCGTGGATTGTTCGAGTTGGCGGCAGTGCCTTTGCGGCCGAGGGCGGCGGCGTCGACGGCGGCGGTGTCGATGTCAACCGGCGGCTATTGGGCGGGCGGGACGGCGGCCGGGCCGATGGCGGTGGCATCGAGGGCTGCCTCGAGACCCTTGGCCAGCTGTGCAGGGTCGCCCATGGCATGGATGTGGGTCCACCAGATCGGTGGGGACTGTTCGAGTAGGTGCTTGTGTAGGGCGGTCTGTTCGATCCCGTTGGCGTGCAAGGCGTCGGTGACCTTGGGCAGCTCCTGTTCGGTGACCACCAGATCGCCCATCAGCAGGGTGCCGTCGTCATATTTGCCGAACACGGCGTAGCCGCCGAGGGACAGCCCCCGGTTTGATCGGCACGCCTGCAGTGGTCACCTGCAGGTCGGTGCGGACCAGCGGCATGCGGTAGACAGTGTTGTCGTCGCCGAATTTGCCGGTGCGGCCGAGAGTCTCGGTGATCGGCTTCCAGTCCGTCTCGGTGGTCGCGACCGGTCGGTGCTGGCTTTCGGCGGTGGTGGTCGGGCTCGGCGTGCTCGAGTCGCCGTTGTTCGAGCAGCCTATCGCCACCGTGAGCGCTAGCAGGGCGGTCAGCACGGCCGCAGAACTCGGAAGTCGATGTGCCGGAACAGTCATGGCTTTCTCCTTCGCTTGTTGTCGCCACCGGTTGGTGTGACGCTTCGGATTCAGCCGGTGGGTTCGAATTCCCACAGCACAGGCACGCCGCCCAGACCTTTGGGTATGGGGAAGTAGCTGCGGTGGGTGCCTGGGTCGAGCGCCAGCGAGTGCGCACCGTCGGCCAGATGTGTTGATCCGGCCGCGATGGTTGTTGCGTCACGCCGGTCGAACAGGCTGACCCAGCCGCTTTCGGCCGCAACGTACAGCCGGTGCGCTCCGGCGTCGTAGGCCAGCACGTCGGGGGTGTCGCCGACCTTGTAGTGGCCGGTGACGGCGCGGTGGGCCAGATCGACGGTGACCATGGCGGCATTGGCCTCGCAGCCGACGAACATCACCTGTCCGGCGGCGTCCAGGGCTTGGCCGTGAGGACTGTCGCAGCCGGGGGTGGGAATCCGCTCGGTGACTGTGTGTCCCGCCGGATCGATCAGCGCGAGTTCCCCGCGGCCCTGCACGGCCACCACCATCCGGTCCGCGGCCGGGTCATAGACGACGTTGCCGACCTCACCGCCCAAAGCCACGGTGGCGCGGACTTCTCCGGTGTCAGCGTCGACGACAGTCTCGGTGCCAGCATGCTCATTGGTCGTCCAGACCGCGTTGCGGACTGGGTCGTAGACCAGGCCGTCGGGACAGATACCGGTCGGTGCGGTGAACAGCACTGCACCGCTGTCCTCGTCGAGGGCAACCAGTTGATTGCGGCCGGTAGCCGTGGCATAGACACGATGCTTGTCGGGGACCACGATCACGCCATGAACGTCAGGCAGATCCGGGATCATGCGGACCACCTGGTATCTGTGCACATCGACTTCGACGAGTTCGCCCACACCCATGTGCGCGATGAACAGCAGCCCACGCCCCTGGTCGAGACTGGTGTAGTCGAACCGCGCCGGACCACCGGTCAGCACCACCTCACCGACCCTGCGCCAGGGCAGTCCACTGGCGTTCGGCGGCGGCGACTGCGACGATTGGGTGCACCCGCTCGCCACCACGGCAACGATCCCCAACAGCGCAGCAAGCCTGCGCGCGAGTCGCATCCTGCACCTCCATGGCCGATGTAAACCGTAGTCGCCGATCAGCCCACTGGTCTACGCTCTCACCCGGCGCAGCCCGCGCCCAGGTCGAGCCGGGTTTCAGGTTTGGTGATGGTTAAGAGTCGCCTGAACCCGCAGGCATGAGCGGACGTTCGAAGCTCGGATCGGTCGGGCTAGGTGCCGGTTCCGGGTGGTTGATCGCTCAGGCCTGCTCGGCGCTCAACCCGAGCTCGCCATCGCACGAACTCCGCGGCAAGGTTCTCGCTGCTGTGGGCCGGGGTTGACGTCGAACTCGTCTTCGGTCATCTGTGGTTGGACGCGTGGCGCGGGTGGGCGGTTCCAGAGGGTTCGAACCCATTCAAAAGTGCTGATGAGGCGTCGGCCGATTAGCCTACAAGTTTGACTACAGTTGGCGTGAAAAAGTGGACCTACCTGTGTGAATGTGTACATAGTGTCCGCCTCACACGCGGAAGGTCGCTGGTTCGAAACCGGCTGGGACCACTCCGGAGACCATAGCGACTCCCGGCTGCTGCACGGCATGGGAGAGACCGCGCAGGCCGGCATCGGGCCTCGAGTCTGTCGCGCCGTCGCGCGGCACGCCACCTCGCCTGGTAACGCCGGATCACCATCATGCCAGCGGCCCCCGACCACGTCGTCGGCTCGGGTCGCACCGTACCGGGATCGAAGGTCCGCCGGCTCCGCCGCACGCCGATACGCGGTGCGTCGGATAAACCAACAGAATTCGATCACCGAATTTGATCTTCGAATCCGCATCCGGGGTGAAGATCAAATGCGAGATCGGCTCCGCCGCACACCGATACGGGCGCCGTCGAATAAACCAACCTAATTTGATCTTCGAATCCGAGTCCGGAGTGAAGATCAAATTGCGTTACCTCGACACAATAGAGTGTTAGCCCATTATTAACGGTGATTCATCTCA
>NZ_JBKOQN010000075.1:0-12146 GCF_046764895.1 Nocardia sp. CWNU-33
AGACTGATAGCAGGGTGATCCTGCCACTGGAACCCGCCGGGTGGTGTCAAAATTCGCGGATACCAACACCTTCCGACCCGGACCGGTGTCGAGATTCACCGATCAACGATGTCGTGATTCACGGATAGAACCAGACCCGCACAGGCGCAGGTTCCTCGACCGCACGTGGACCTGAGATCGCTGCCAGAGTCGGTATCGCGCTCGGAGCGGCCGTGCTCGTGTGCTTCGTGACCGGCCTGCTCAGCCATTGGATCCAACATCCACCCCATTGGTTCTGGTGGCCGGCGAACCCGGCATGGCTGTATCGACTCACCCAGGGTCTGCATGTGATGTCGGGAGTAGCGGCGATCCCGTTATTGCTGGTGAAGCTGTGGGCGGTGTACCCGAGGCTGTTCCAGCGGCCGCTGATCGGACCACCCTTGCGTGCGCTCGAACGCGGCTCGATCGCCCTGTTGGTGGGGGCGACGATCTTCCAACTGTCGACCGGGCTGCTGAACACCGCGCAGTACTACCCATGGAAGTTCTTCTTCCCCACCACCCACTATGCGATGGCCTACGTCGCGGTCGGCGCACTGGCGGTGCACCTGGCCGTCAAGCTGCCGGTGATACGAAAGGCATTGAGCCGTCCAGTCGACTCCGATCCAGACACCCCGAGCGCATCGCCCGCGGATACCTCTGGACACCACCGAGTTTCACGCCGCGCGGTGCTGGTTGCCGCAGGGTTGTCAGCGACTGCGGCGAACCTGGCCGTTGCCGGTCAGACGGTGCCATTCCTGCGGTGGGCCGCGGTCCTGGCACCACGCAGTGGGCAAGGGCCGCAGGGAGTTCCGGTCAACCGCTCCGCGAAGGCGGCCGGGATCAGTGAACACGCCCGTGCGCTCGACTACCGGTTGACCGTGATAGTCGGTGACCAGCAGCGCCGCTTCAGCCGAGACGAGTTACTCGCACTGCCTCAGACCAGCGCTCGACTTCCGATCGCCTGCGTCGAAGGTTGGAGCGCCTCGGCCGACTGGTCCGGCGTCCGGCTGCGTGACCTGCTCGCCGCAGTGGGTGCCTACCGTGGTGGCGATGTCCGTTTCACCTCACTCGAAAGTAGCGGCCTCTACAACAGTTCGCTTCTCCCGCAACGACATCCGGTCGACACCAACACCCTGGTGGCTTTGTCACTGAACGGTGAAGCCCTTGATCTCGACCACGGGTATCCCTGCCGCCTGATCGCTCCCAGCCGCCCCGGCGTGCTGCAGACGAAATGGCTGTCCACGATCGAGGTGCTGACATGACTGCGGTGCGCGTGCTGTTGTTGCTGGCCGGTCTGTGGCTGGGGTGGTATGGACTGTCCTTGCTGCTGGACCTGAGCACCCCCGATCTGCTGTCTGTCGCGGTGTGGTTCACCGGTGGAATCTTGCTGCACGACGCGGTTTTCGCGCCGTCGTGCGCAGCGGTCGGGATAGCCGCGCGGCGCATTCTTCCGCGCGCATGGTGGGCGGCAGGCGCGTGCGGTGCGGTGTGCACGGTCGCACTGGTGCTGATCGCCGCGCCTGTGCTCAGGCGCGGTCATGCGATGCCCGACAACCCCACCGTTCTCGACCGCGACTATATGGCCGGGTTCATCGTCGCGGTGGTCATCGTATGGGCACTGGTTGTTCTTGCCGAGATCATGCGGCGGCGGATCGACAAAGGAACGCCGCGATGAACTACACACTGTGCCCACATCACGAAGAAGAACGGCGTCCAGGGTTCCCATATCCGTGCCGTCGACCACGACATCGCGACCGGGGTCCGGCCGGACATGACCGAACACGGGTGGACCACCGACGCGTGGCTCGCGCTGCAACGCCAGGTCATGGCCGTCGACCCCTGGTGCTGGCCGGACCGATCTGGTTGGGTGGCACGGCAATACCTGACATCGGAAAGACCATCCATCCCGATGAGCTGTCAGGCCCAGGGCGGACGCAGTACCCTGCAGGCCTGGTCGATGGCCGTGTCGGCGGCTTGCTCGGTGAGCCCGTGCCGTCGGCTGATCGCGGAGTAGTGGTCATGACGTGGAACCGGTCGCTTGAATCACGTGCCGTGGACAGCAGGGCTTCGACCTGTAGATGTGAAAGACCCAGTGTCAGGTATTCATTCGACTCCGCACACCACCTCGAGTAGATCCTTTATGGCGCCGCCCGACCGGAATCGTGGGGTCTGGGTCTGATTCCGTCGAGCACGATGCGGATGACCTCGCCCACGAAGGCCTCGTCGATGGGGGCGTGGCCATGCAGCATCCGGTGATAGACCGGGCCGTAGAGCAGGTCCAGTGTGACTTCGGTCCTGGTGTCGGCGGGTATCTCGCCGCGGGCGATGGCCCGTTGCAGGATCAGTTTCCCCTGGTCTCGGCGGTGTTCGACGAAACGGGTCCGGTACTCGAGCGCGAAGTCCGGCTTCATCAGCACCTCGGCGAGCAGGCCTGCGAGGGCGCGGCCATATGGGCGGCGCGCCGCCAGTGCCGCCCATGGGTACAGCAGGTGTCGCAGGTCTTGGCGCAGCGATCCGGTGTCGGCGGCGGACGGACTCGTGGCCCACTCCTGGTATAGAGCGTCCATGGCGAGGGTTTCCTTGGTCGGCCACCAGCGGTAGATGGTTGCCTTGCTGACTCCGGCCACCGTCGCGACCGCGTCCATGCTCATGGCGGTCAGTCCGCGTTCGAGCAGAAGATCTACGGTTGCTTCCAGGATGGCCTGGCGCGCCCTCTCGCTGCGCGGCCGTCCACGCTGGACCGTTGTGGTTTCACTGCTCATTCGTGCCTGCTTGTGACGGCGTTGTGACGCCATCGTCTCGGTTTCCATGACGCCTCCCGGGTGGTCGAACCTACATTTACTTTAAAAACAGTACTCTTAGTTTCGTAAACATCCGTGTGAGTCGATGCACATCCCTTCCCGTGCTGCTATCTAGTGGGGTTTATGATGGACTTCATGCCAGGACTTCGGCCTGGAAGCCAAGTGATCGTGGGCTGGTTTCACCGATACTGGCAGTCTTGTAACTGGGCTGGTCGCAGCTGTGGGGCGACGGGATCGAGGGAGTGATCTCGGGTGCGGTTTCGAACTCGCCGGTTGAGGCATGCGAGCCTGCTCGACACCGATTCCGCCGCTCCCAGGGAGTTGCCGTATGACCGCGCAGCCTCGAATCCTTCGGTGAACGACTGGTCATGGAACTCGGCGCGCGGACATCGTCAAGAACATGCAATGTGCGAAAACGCGCTGTTAAGCGCCATATTCTTGCGCCTCCGGGCGGTAAATTGCCACGGTCGACCGTCATAACGCCAAAAGTGTGTGGGTGTACGTGTCGCCGGGCGTCATCGAGAGTGGCGGTGTCCGCAAGGTATCGGCAAAAGCAGTCGAGTGTGATAGCAGATAGATATAGTCGCGGGGTGGTGTGGGAGGGATTGCTGATCGTGCGGAACGCGTGGCCTGCGTAGGCGAACAAGTGTCAGCACAGAAGGTCGGTGGTAGGTATGACAAAGGGGTCGGACGAATCGGCAGCGGACGGCGACAACGCCGGCAGCGGCAACGCTGATCGGATGAACCGTCGCACCGCGCTCGGAGCGGGTGCCGTCGCGCTCGGAGCCGGTGCCGTCGGCGCGGGAGCGGTAGTCGCGGCCAACGGCTTCGGTGCTGAACCCGAGCACCTGCCGGTAGCCGCTGAGGTCGACAACAACCTCGCTCAGTCCTCGCATCTGTTCAAGCTCACCTCGTCGGAAAAAGACGAATACGACGGTGGCTATCTGCAGGGGGCGACCGAGGAGAGCTTTCCGGTACTGCTGGGCCAGCAGGGGGCGGTGTACTTCGTCCGGCTCGAGGTGGGCGGCATGCGGGAGCCGCACTGGCACCCGACCGCATGGGAGTTGAATTTCATAGTCTCCGGCCGGGCGAAATGGACCATCCTCGGCACTCATCCAGGCGGCGCCTACCGCAACGACGTCTTCGAAGCAGATCAAGGTGACCTGGTGTTCGCGCCGCAGGGCTATTTCCACTACTTCGAGAACGCCCGCACCGACATGCCGCTGGAGGTGCTGATCGTCTTCAACACCAGCGCAAAAGAACCCAACGACGACATCGGCATCGTCGGCGCGCTCAACTCGTTGCCTCGTGACGTGCTCGCCACCGCCTTCGGAATTCCGGTATCCGCCTTCGACCAGGTGCCGCATGAGATGAAGCCAGTCGTGATCACCCGTCGGCGGTAGGAGCTCGGCCGCGACCGAGCTGTTCGGATGCCCGGCCCGCAGCCCAGAAGGGGCGATCCGGCGGTGTCCGTGAGTTGAATTGTCGGCGGAGTAGATACCGCGGCGAAGCCGAGATTGGTTGCCGCATTCACCAAATCAGGGCCGGTCGGTAGTTCGACTAGGGAGGATGAGCATGGCTGGGAACGAAGTGTCGACAGATGCTAAAGCTGTGGTTCGCCGCGACACCGAGCTGGTGCAGGGCGGTGGGGATTTTGCGCTCTTCGAGGACCTTTTCGCCGACGACTTCATCGATCACACACCGCAGCCCGGCACGACGCCCGACAAGGACGGTGTGCGGAAGCTGTATGGGGCATTGCGCCGCGCTTTCCCCGACTTCTCTGCCAGTATCCATTGGCAGACCGTCGAGGGCGAGGTGGTGACCACCTTCAAAACGTACTCCGGAACGCACCGTGGTGAGTTCCTCGGTGTGGCCCCCACCGGCCGCCGTGTCGTGTTCGAAACGGTCGATGCGATGCGTGTGCGCGAGGGGAAGATTACCGACCATTGGGGCGTGGCGAATCTGTTCTCGGCAATGCAGCAGATCGGCGCCCTACCTCCCATCGAATCGGCATGAAGAGCATGGAGGACAGTGCGGTTCGCGCGCAACGGTGGCCGAAACTGGTATCGGCCTTTCGCTGATTTCGAGGCTCACCCGTCCGAGCGGGCTGCTTTGGCGTAGCGGCGGGCCAACTGCCCGAAGGCGGTTTCGAGTTCCGGCGGGCCGATGACCTCGATGTCGGCGTCGAATCTGCCGAGGGTGGCGGCCAGTGCCGGCCAGGACCATGAGCCGAGGACGAGCCGGCAGCGGTCGGGGGCGAGTTCTTCGACGAGTCCCTCGTGGATGTAGTCGAGGACGGTGGCGGCGGGTAGATCGAGGATCACCTCGCCGCGGCAGGGCCAGCCTCCGGAGTGGGTTGAGCCTTGGAATCTGTTGGTAACGAAGGCGATTACGTCTCCGCCGGGGAGTTCGCGCGGGGTGAATCGGGGACCCGTGGGGGTGCGGGGGGCGATTCGGTCGGCGCGAAAGGTGCGCCAGTCGTCGCGGTCGAGGTCCCAGGCGACGAGGTACCAGCGCCCGCCCCAGGTGACGAGGTGGTGGGGTTGCACTCGGCGCGGTGGGGTTGCGGCGCTGTCGCTTTCGGCCGTTTGTGTGGACGCGTACTCGAAGCGCAGCACTTCTCGGGCGTGGGCGGCGGCGCTGAGCGCCGCGAGCACGCTGCTGTCGGCCTGTGGGTTCGCGGTCTCGACGGGAGTGACTGGGAAGGTGTCGATGCGGCGGCGCAGCCGTGCTGGCATGACCTGCCGGACGGTGGTCAGCGCACGCATTGCGGCTTCCTCGATCCCGGCACCGCTGGTGACAGCGATCTGGAGTGCGACCGCGAGGGCGACGGCCTGGTCGTCGTCGAACAGCAAGGGCGGCAATTCCGTTCCTGCGTCAAGCCGATATCCGCCGTCCGGTCCTTTGACCGCCGCTATTGGATACCCGAGCTCACGCAGGCGATCGACATCGCGGCGCACGGTGCGCGGACTGATTTCCAGCCGCTCGGCCAACAGCGCGCCCGGCCAATCCCGGCGCGCCTGCAGCAGTGAGAGCAAAGACAGCAGGCGCGCTGAGGTTTTCGGCATAGCTCTCATATTGCCTCGAGTAGCGGACACTTCCTGTCCTCTTCCCCTGCGACCGTTGACTCGTACCTGACAACAACGACTACCCGGGAGCCTCTATGAGCATCAACACCGTCACCCACATCAACCTGCGGGGCAACGCCCGAGCCGCCCTCGAGTTCTACCGATCTGTTTTCGGCGGAGAGCAGCGCCTTGGCCAGTGCCGGGTGCAGGACGGCTGGGCGCGCTTCAGCCGGAATCCAGGGCTGTCGGTTGTGGTGCGCCGCGCTGCTGTCATCACTTGGCCCTGCGGCGGAAGTGAGCCTCTCGAGCTCGACCCACTGCTTGTATGAGGGCCACCCCGACACGCTTGGTCTTCGGTGTAGGCCGGACTACGTCATCCGACGGATTCGGGTACCTCTGTTCGCATCTAATTTGTTGAGGTCGAATGACTGTCGAGCTTTGTGCCCGACCCGCATGTCGCAGGTGTCCCACCACTCGACGAGATCGGAAACACCATGAACGCCATGACATCCGGCAAACACACCATCACAGTCGACGAAGTCCCGGCGAACTACCACGTGGCAGGTCAGGGCCCGGTCTGCGTGCTGCACCCGGGCGGGCCGGGCTTCGAACACAGCGGGCATATCGAGCAGTCGATCGAACTCCGGCGCGCGGTGGTCGATTTCGTGCGGACCACCGGCGAGTGACAGCCGTGCGCCCGGTCCTGCACTGCGCCAGGCTGATCGGCCGTCACACCGAGTTCGCCGCACTCCGTGAGTTGCAGCCGGAGGGTGTGGCCACTGATCGAGCAGGCCGCCCCCGCGATCTGATCGACAGCCGGACGGCCGTAGCGCCGTCGGTAGGCTCGGGTTTCCTACCATCCTTTTTGGGGAGGGGAGCACGGCCACTCAGGAAGGAATTTGCCGATGTACCGGGCCATAGCTGCCTCGCTGGTCGCCGCCATTGCGATCACCCTGACGACCGCGGCATGCGGTGGTGTCACCGACACCACGACGCCGACGCCCGCGGCCATGACGGAATGCCCGAGCAGTCCGATGCCGCCCGATTCGGGGGATGGGCGTGGTGCCGCTCCGGCCGGAGCCGGGACTCCGCGAATCATCGTGCCGGTCGATACGAGCACGAGCACGCTGCTGACCCCCGGTACCGAGCCGCAGATCCAGTGTGGACGCACGCCCATCAGCACTCATACCGACGTCACGTTCGCCACGGTCCCGCTGACCGGTGGTGGCACCAGACGGTTGGCGATGGACATCCAGGTGCCGCGAACAGCCGCCGGGCCGAGGCCCTTGGTCGTGTATGTGCCCGGCGGCGGGTTCATGATGGCGGACAAGGGTGGAAATCTCGCCCTGCGCACCTTCATCGCCGAGGCGGGCTATGTCGTTGCGAGCATCCAGTACCGGGTCCAACCCGCCGGCGCGACATACGTCTACAGCGTCTCTGACGTCAAGGCCGCCATCCGCTATCTGCGGGCGCATGCCGCCGACTATGACATCGATTCCGACGCGGTCGGCGTCTGGGGTGATTCGGCAGGTGGGTACCTCGCCGCCCTGGCGGGAGTCACCAACGGCGACAAGCGTTTCGATATCGGCGCCGATCTCGACCAGCGTAGCGACGTGCGCGCGGTGGTCGATAAATTCGGAGGCTCGGACCTGTCGCGGCTGCTGGCCGACTTCGACCCCGATACCCAGCGGGCGATGCAGCCGCTGCTCGACTCGACCGCGAGATACGTCGGCGGCCCCACCAGCACAACAACATTGACGGCCGACCTCGCGGCTGTCGCGCGCGCGAACCCGGTCACCTATATCGATCCGACCGACCCGCCGTTCGTGATCTTCCACGGCAACGCCGACACCACCATCTCCCCGAGTCAGACGCTCGTTCTCCACACCGCGCTGCGTGCCGCGGGCGTCGACAGCACCCGCTATGTGGTCGACCGTGCCGCCCACGGCGATGTCGCGTTCACTGGAAACCCTCAGAACTCCCTGCAATGGACTACGCGGGAAGTCGCAGGTCGGCTGGTGGACTTCCTCGATCGGCACCTCGCCGGATAGCGCGAATCGATTGACACTTGTTCAGTGACCAAGTGTGTTGGAAGAAGCGGATTGATTCACTCATCAGGAATCTGGGATTCCTGCCTCTCAAAATGTCCATGCTCGGCGAGGGCATCGCCCGAGCGTCTGCCCAGCTGGGGATCACCGCAGCTCCACCGGCCACCCTGTTGGGCGTCGCGGCGCTGGACATACCCGACCACCTGATCGAGATCACGGCAACCGCGATCCTGGACTGAGGCCGGTATGCGGCTGATCTCCGCGGTAGAGCTCGGCGGCGGTGTGGGTGAATGCTCGGATCAGCGGGCGGTGGTCGTGTTTCCTGATGGCGAGTACGAGATCGCTGCGTGGCATATCGGCCAGCGGGACCGCCACCAGACCGTCCGGCAGTGGGTGCGACAGCGGTGTGAGGCCGACGGTGCCGTTCCAGAGCACGACTTGCAGGCATTCGTTGGCGGTGCGCACGACCGGTCCGTCACTGCCTTGGCTGTTCGGTGGTGTCCAGAATGCGCGCCACAATGGATCAGTGTCGGCGGGGAGTCGGAACCACCGCCGATCGCTGAGCTCGCTCAGGTGCAGCTGCTCGCGGGTCGCGAGCGGGTCGTCGGCGCGCAGTACTACCCCGATCGGATCCGACCGGAGCACATGAACGGTGAGCCCCGTCAGGTCGAACGGTGCTCGTGTGAGTGCCACATCCACTGTGCTGGAACGTAATCCGGCGGTCGGGTCGGTGAAGTCGGCGTCGCGGATATGGATCCGTACGTGGGGGTGACGCTGCCGGTAGGCGTCCGCCAACCGGGTTACGGATTGCTCGGCGCTGTCGGTCAGGGTGCCGATGGTCAGCGTTGCGGGACCGGCCGCGGCGGTGGTTCGCGCGCGGATCTGTTCGGCGCGAGCCAGCAGTGATTGCGCGTCCTCGTACAGGCTGACCCCGGCCGGAGTCAGCGTCACTCCCGTCGAAGAGCGGTGCAGCAGCTCGCAATCGAGGTCGAGTTCGAGCTGTTTGATGGCTCGGCTCAGCGGTGGCTGGGTCATGTGGAGCCGGGCGGCGGCCCGCCCGAAATGTAATTCTTCGGCGACAGTCACGAAGTAGCGCAGGGTCCGCAGCTCCATCCTGCGCACGATACCCCGCACTATTTGCCATGGATACGTCATGCGCCCGATAGCACCCGTCCGAGCAGCGCCGATACCCGGGTGGTATCGGTCGAACGTAAGAGGTCTTGGACTGTCTGCATCGGTTGGCGCTGAACTGGATGCGACAGCACCGACCCCAGATACCTACAAAAACTTAGGGATCCGAAATGACAGCGTCGTTCGCCTTGCCCGACCCCGTCGTCGAGCTCACCGATATTCACGAGCTGGCCGCAGACCTGGTGGTCATCGGCGACCGGAGGGTTCCGCTGGTGCCGAATGTGGGCATCATCGGCGGTCGAGAGGCGGTCCTGGTGGTGGAAACCGGCATGGGCCCTACCAATGCCGAAACCGTGCTGAGGTTCGCCGCCGACTATGCCCAAGGTCGTCGCCTGTACCTGACCACGACACACTTCCATCCCGAGCACGCGTTCGGAGCTCATAGCTTCGCTGGTGCCGCGACCTACCTGGTGAACCGGGCACAAGCCGACGATCTGAGATACAAGGGCGCGGCCTACCTCGAAATGTTCCGCGGGCTGGGCGAATCGGTGGCCCGGCGCCTTGACGGCGTACAGCTGCCGGAACCGGATATCGTCTACGACCGCACCTACGACCTGGACCTGGGTGGCAGGATCGTCCGGATGCGCGGCACCGGCCGTGCGCACAGCAAAGGCGACCAGGTCGTCGAACTGCCCGAAGAGGGCGTCCTGTTCACCGGCGATCTTGTCGAGGCCGCCCAGTTCGCGATCTTCCCGTGGTTTCCGCCCCATGACACCGACGTCTCCGGTGTGGGATGGATCGCCGTAATGGACCGGCTCGCGGCCATGCGGCCACGCCTCGTCGTACCCGGCCATGGCGACATCGGTGGCCCTCAGCTGCTCTCCGATGTCGGCGATTACCTGCGTTTGCTGCGCGACGAAACCTGGATTCGGCGCGACGGCGCGCTGAGCGAAGACACTATCGCCGAAGAGGTTTCGGCACTGATGATCGAGCGACATCCGGAATGGTCCGGGCGGGAATGGATTCGCAACGGCGTCGGCTGCTTCTGCGCTGCGCATCGCACCGGCGACCACTGAGGTCGGTAGCCCCGAGATCGAGTCGACGACCGAGGTTATCCGCAGTCCGTTTGACCGATCTCGGGATCCTCGGTTATTCGGTACTCGGTTCAGTCCGTGGTGTTGGCCCTCAGCTGTGCATTCTTGCGCACTGCTCCGATTGATTTGGTTGAATTGCGAACCAATGCTTCGACGAAGTTCGCCGGCAAAGGGTTGTAGGCGTCCGATCTCCTGCGTCGACACGAGGCGGATACGTTTGAGCCCAAAGGCGGATGGACACAAGCGATTACGAGCGACACGCAACCCGCTACTGCGATCGAGGCGCTACGAGTGCACCGGCCGCCATGATCCGGCTCCGATCACGGCGGCGTGAGCACGCTCTACACCCACGAAGGCATGATTCGCGAGGCCCAGACCGAACAGGCATGGTGTCTGGCTTGTCAGCCAGACATCGCAGCCTGAAAACGAAACCGGGCCTATACCAGTAACTTACGGAATACCACCCGTAACTTACGGAATACCACCCGGTTTTCGGCGAATGCTACGGCGACCGGGTGTGACCATGTCGATCGACGAGGTCGTCCGCCGCGACTGTGCCCGCCGGTGGTAGGGATGCTGCCAGTCTTAGAGCCTTTTCATCTTCGATTGAGGGCGCTCTGCACTGCATCGCTGGTGTAGGACACGAATCTGCGATGGTCGCGGATCCGGCGCCCACCCCACACGCTCAGCGCTATCGCGAGGCTCAGGTACAGGATGTAGGCGGTGTAGACCATCAGCGGGCCATAGTCGCTAGCCCACCCTATCGTCAGCGGCAGGAAGGCCAACCCGGTGCCGATCAGCATCATTCCCAGTGCCAGAGCTGGTATTCCCAGTGGTGCGAGTTCGTCATCGATTCTGCGCTGCTGCGGCAGTCGACTGTGGGCGCTGGCTCGGCTCCGGTCGCCGATGGCGGTAAAGGCATCGAGTGAATGTATGGAAGCTCTGGTGACCATGATGTTCTCCAAGCGGGCCGCCCCGGTCGGCCAGGGGTGGATCTGCGGGCATCGTTGTTCACGTGTCGCCGTGGTCGGCGAGAGTTTGTGTCGTGATGTACGTCGAGGGCATCCGGGTAAGCATCACAACCGCTAGCGATAGTTATGGATAACTCCAGTTGCGGAAAGTTTGTCAGATGTAGAGCTTCGAGGAAACCTTGATCGCAGCACGGAAAATCGAACACATAGGCGATGCCGACTCGTGACCAACATGTGGCGGTGATACCCAACCGGGGAAAATGTGGCCGTTCACACCTTCTGCCGGCCAACCGAAGACGCTGAATCCCCTGGTTGTGATTTATGGAACCGTTATACCTGGTGCCAAAGAATCCGCGCGATCGGGCGTGGCATCTCGGCACGTGGGCCTACTTTGAGAAAGCGCGGTAGCGAAGTAACCGCAGATAGGCGCACCGGTTATCGCGACGGTGCTGATTTGGCCGAAGGGCACCGTTTTGGGCTGGTGACTCCGTGAGCTGTCTGCGGCAGAGCGCGCTCGGCCACCTGTTCGGTCATAGCGAAACCGTTTGACATGATGTCCGAAATATCCGTAGTCACCGCTCGCGGCGGCGGGGATCCGCTGCAGTCCGGGAACCGGACGGACAACAGCACTGACTGGTGGTCGGCTGCGGGGTCGAAGACCGACAGGTGTGGCGCGATCCTCGCGGGGTAGGTAATCGATTGAGACCAAGTGCAGGTGGGAGACAGAATTGGGCAGCGAAAACCTCGTAGAGGGCGGCGTCCAGATCCTTTTGCCGACTGTCTTCGAACCATGCTGTCAGTGCCAACCAGCAGCAAGACCGCACCCACGGACGCGCTAGGGCCTGCACTGGCGCGACGGAGACGCTCGAACCCTGACCCCGTCACTGTCGAAACACAAGGAGCGAACATGTCCACCATTCACTTCAAGGAGACGACGACCTCGACGCCCGAGCAGTTCGTCGCGGCGCTCACCGACTTCGGGCCCGGCCGCTCACAGCTGTTCGGCAACAGCACC
>NZ_JBKOQN010000076.1:0-10050 GCF_046764895.1 Nocardia sp. CWNU-33
TGGATCGGGTCGGTGTGGACGACGATTTCTTCGATCTGGGTGGTAACTCGCTCATCGCGACCAGGGTGGTGTCGCGCATCGGGGCTGCGCTCGGGACGACGGTTCCGGTGCGGGCACTGTTCGAGGCCTCGACCGTGGAATCGCTTGCCGCACGGGTGGAATCGCATACCGACGGCGCCGCACGGGCTCGACTTGTTGCCCGCCCGCGCTCGGCGGACGAACTGGTGCCGCTGTCGTTCGCGCAGCAGCGCATGTGGTTCCTGAACAAGTACGACACCACGTCCGCGGCCTACAACCTGCCGGTCGCCATCCGTTTGACCGGCGCCCTCGATGTCGAGGCGCTGCGCCTGGCGGTGGCGGATGTGGTGCGCAGGCACGAATCGCTGCGCACCCGCTACCCGGAGCACGGCGGCACCCCGGTTCAGGTGATCGTGCCCGCCGAGGACATCGTGCTCGACCTGCACCCGGTCGCGGTCGACCCCGCACAGCTGACCACCGCGGTGACCGAGTTCGTCACGGCCGGATTCGATGTGGCAGAGCAGGTTCCGTTGCGGACCAGGCTGTACACGGCCGGTGTCGAGGACTACGTCTTCGTGGTCGTTGTGCACCACATCGCGGCGGACGGTTTCTCCGTCGGCCCGCTGACCCGTGACGTGATGCTCGCCTACACCGCGCGCGCCGAGGGGAGTGCACCCGGCTGGGCGCCGCTCGCCGTGCAGTACGCCGACTTCGCGGTCTGGCAGCGGGAAGTACTCGGCGCCGAGAACGACCCCGAGTCACTGCTGGCGCGCCAGGTGGCGCACTGGCAGCGTGCGCTCGACGGCGTTGCCGACGAACTGCCGTTGCCGACCGATCGGCCGCGCCCGGCGGTCGCCTCGCATCGCGGTGCGACTGTGCAGCGTGAGCTGCCGAGGGACCTCGTCGCGTCGCTGGACGACCTGGCCCGCCAACGCGGCGCGTCGCTGTTCATGGTGATGCACAGCGCGCTCGCGGTGTTGCTCGCCCGACTGTCGGGCACCGAGGACATCGCGGTCGGCACCCCGATCGCGGGCCGCGGCGAGCAGGCGCTCGACGACCTGGTCGGCATGTTCGTCAACACTCTGGTGCTGCGCACCGGGATCGAACCGGCCGAGTCGTTCACCGAACTGCTCGACCGGGTGCGCGGCACCGACCTGGACGCCTACGGCAACGCGGATGTGCCGTTCGAGCGACTGGTGGACCTGCTCGCGCCGGAACGCTCGCAGGCCCGCAACCCGCTGTTCCAGGTGATGCTCGCGTTCCAGAACCTGGACCGCACATCGCTGGAGCTGCCCGGGCTTTCGGTGTCGGCGCTCGAACTCGAAGAAAACGTGGCGCGCTTCGATCTGCAGTTCACGCTGTCGGAGAACGACGCAACCGGCATGACTCTGGCGCTGACCTACGCGACCGAGCTGTTCGACGAGTCGACGGCTCGCGATATCGCACAGCGCTGGCAGCGGGTGCTCGAGGCCGTGGCCGCCGATCCGGCCGCAGCGGTCGGCGCCATCGATGTGCTCGATGCGGCCGAGCATGCCGATCTGGTCGCTCGAACGGGTGCCCCTGCGGTGCCCGCGCGCACCCTGCCGGAGTTGCTGGCCGCCGCCGCGGCCCACGACCCGCAGGCGCCCGCGGTGGTGTTCCAGGGGACGAGTCTGTCCTATGCCGAACTGGACGAGCGGTCCAACCGCCTGGCCCGCATGCTGATTGCCGAGGGCGTCGGTCCCGAGGATCTGGTCGCCGTCGGTGTGCCACGTTCCGCCGACTCGGTGTTCGTATCCTGGGCGGTCGCCAAGAGCGGTGCGGCATTCGTGCCGCTCGACCCGAGCTACCCGGCCGAGCGCATCACGCACATGGTCACCGACTCCGGTTCGCTCCTCGGTCTCACCGTCGCCGCCGTGCGCGATGGTCTGCCGGAATCGGCGCGTTGGCTGGTACTCGACGACCTCGATCTGGATGCGTTCGACAGCGGCCCGATCACCGATGCCGACCGGGTCCGGCCGCTGCTGCCGCAGCACCCGGCCTATGTCATCTACACCTCCGGCTCGACCGGTGTGCCCAAGGGCGTCGTGGTCACCCACGCCGGCCTCGCCAACTTTGCTGTCGAGCAGGTCGAGCGGTTTGCGCTCGACTCCGGCTCCCGCGCACTGCATTTCGCTTCGCCCAGCTTCGACGCATCGATCCTCGAGCTGATGCTCGCGGTCGGTCCGGGTGGTGCGCTGGTGGTGGTGGCGCCGGGCGTCTACGGCGGCGAGGAGCTCTCCGAGCTGATCCGTAGCGAGCGCGTCACGCACGCGTTCATCACGCCTGCCGCGCTGGCCACCTTCGATCCGAGCGGCCTGGACTCTCTGCGGGTGCTGATCTCCGGAGGCGAAGCCTGCCCGCCGGAACTGGTCGCGAAATGGGCCGCGCCGCTGGCGGATGGCTCCGCACGCAAGGTCTACAACGCTTACGGCCCGACCGAGGCCACCGTCGCGACCAACATGAGCGACCCGCTGGTGATCGGCGAGACGGTGACCATCGGCGGCCCGATCCGCGGTATGCAGTCACTGATCCTCGATGCCCAATTGCGGCCCGTACCAGTGGGTGTCGCGGGTGAGCTGTACCTGTCGGGCATTCAGCTGGCACGCGGCTACCATGCGCGGGCCGGGCTGACCGCCGATCGGTTCGTGGCCAACCCGTATGCCGAAGGCCAGCGCATGTACCGCACCGGTGACGTGGTCCGCTGGACCCGTACGGGTGCGGTGGAGTACGTGGGCCGCTCCGACTTCCAGGTGAAGATCCGCGGCTTCCGTATCGAACTCGGCGAGATCGATGCCGCGCTCGCGTCGCACGAGACCGTCGACTTCGCGGTCACCATCGGGCACAAGAGCTCGGTGGGTGCCGTCACGCTGGTGTCGTATGTGGTTGCCGCGCCGGGCGAGTCGATCGACGTGGCCACGCTCACCGGACACGTCGCGGATCGGCTGCCCGCGTACATGGTGCCCTCGTCGGTGATGGTGATCGACCAGGTGCCGTTGACCGGGGCAGGCAAGCTGGACCGGAAGGCGCTGCCGGAGCCGGTATTCGCCACCGAGGTCGTGTTCCGAGCGCCGCGTACCCCCGTCGAACACACCATTGCCGAGGTCTTCGCCGAGGTGCTGGGTGTGGAGCGGGTCGGTGTCGACGATTCCTTCTTCGCGCTCGGCGGCGACAGCATTGTGTCGATCCAGCTCGTATCGCGCGCTCGGGCGCGTGGTGTCGTCTTCACACCGCGGCACGTCTTCGAACAGCGCACCGTGGCGGGGCTCGCCTCGGTCGCGGAGACCGCCGAAACCGCCGAGGCGACGCAGCCGGTGCTCGCCGAGCTGCCGGGTGGTGGCGTCGGTGCGATGCCGCTGACGCCGGTGGTGCGGTTCATGGCGGAACGGCGCGGTTCGTTCGGCCGGTTCAATCAGACACTGGCGCTGGAACTTCCGGTCGGTATCGACCGTGCGGGTATTGCGAAGACCGTCGGTGCGGTCATCGACCGGCACGACATGCTGCGGGCCCGGTTGCATCACGACGGTAGCGATTGGATCGTCGAAACCGCGGCGCCCGGCACCGTCGAGGTGGACGCGCTGATCGACCGGACCGAGTTCGACGCCGGTATCGACGATGCCGAACTCGTCGAGATTGCCGGCGCGGCACTGGACGCTTCGCTGGATCTGCTCGATCCGGCTGCGGGCGTGGTGATTCGGTTCGTCTGGCTGGAGCCGAACGACAGTGACCACAGTGGGCGATTGATCGTCGTCGGGCACCACCTCGTCGTGGACGGTGTTTCCTGGCGCATCCTGGTGCCGGACTTCGTCACGGCGTGGGGTCAGCTCACCGCCGGGCAGGAACCGGAGCTCGTCGCACCCGTTACATCTATGCGCGCGTGGGCCGACGCGCTGCGGCGCGAGGCCGAAAGTGCCGAGCGGGTCGCCGAACTCGACTATTGGCGTTCGGTGGTCGGGGCGGCGGACCCGGTGCTGACCGATCGACCGATGGATCCGGCAGTCGACACCGCGGGCGGTATCGAGAAGCTTCAGGTCGAGGTGTCCCCGGTGGTCACCAAGGCCCTGCTCACCACGGTGCCGGCACTCTTCCACGGCGGTGTCAACGACGGCCTGCTCACCGCGCTCGCCCTGGCGACCGCGAAATGGCGGGCCCGGCGCACCGGAACCAGCGCCGAGGACTCGCTGTTGATCCGGCTGGAAGGGCATGGTCGCGAAGAGGACATCGTCCCCGGCGCGGACCTGTCGCGCACCGTCGGCTGGTTCACCGCGATCTTCCCGGTCCGATTCGACCTGTCCGGCATCGACATCGATGCCGCGCTCGCCGGCGGCCCCGCGCTCGGCAAGGCCGTCAAGGCGGTCAAGGAGCAGCTGCTGGCCGTCCCGGACAAGGGCGTCGGCTACGGGTTGCTGCGCTACCTGAACAAGCGGACCGCCACCGAACTGCCCGTCGAGCTGCCCGGCCAGGTGAGCTTCAACTACCTCGGTCGGGTCTCCGACGGCGATGTGCCCGAGGCGCTGCGCGGCTTCGGCTGGATCCCCGCGGCCGATCTCGGCGCGCTCGGCGGCGCCTACGACGGCGACATGCCCGCGATGGCGCCGCTGGATATCAACGCCATCGTGGTCGGCGACAAGCTGACCGCGAACATCGGCTACCCGGCCACCCTGCTCGACGCCGCACAGGTTCGCGAATTCGCCGATCTGTGGATCACGGCACTGGAAGCGGTTGCGCGGCACGCCAACTCGGCAGGCGCCGGCGGACACACACCGTCCGACTTCGGTCTGGTGCGCAGCACACAGCGCGATATCGACGGCTGGGAGCAGCGATTCCCGTCCCTTGCCGATGTCTGGCCGCTGTCGGCGCTGCAGGCCGGTCTGCTGTTCCACGCCAGGCTGGCCGCCGGCTCGGTCGATGTGTACACCGCGCAGGCGGTGCTGACCCTCACCGGTCGGTTGGACGCGGCCAGGCTCCGTTCGGCCGCACAGGCGCTGGTAGATCGCTACGAGAACCTCCGCACCGCGTTCGTCACCGACAACGACGGCAATGCCGTGCAGGTGGTGCTCGACAGCGTCCGAGTGGCGTGGGCCGAGCACGATCGCATCGAATCCGGCGAGTTCGATGACCTCATCGTCGCCGATCGGATGCAGCGCTTCGATCTGACCGCGCCGCCGCTGATCCGGTTTACCCTGATCCAGGTCGCGCCGGATCGTTGGCAGTTCGCGGTGTCCAACCACCACATCCTGCTCGACGGCTGGTCGATGCCGCTGCTGATGCGGGATCTGCTGGTGCTCTATGCGGCACACGCCGACAGCAACGTGCTGCCCGCCGCCCGTTCCTACCGGCACTTCCTGGAATGGACCGCGCAGCAGGATCTTTCGGCCTCGGTGGGCGTGTGGCGCGAGTCGCTGCGCGGCGTCACCGAACCGACCCTGCTGGCCAGGCCGGATGCGGGGCGCGAGATCACCGCGCTGGCCGGGGAGTACCTCTTCGACCTCGACGAGTCGGCGACGACCCGGCTGACCACGCTCGCCGCCTCGCTCGGCGTCACGCCGAACACCGTTCTGCAGACCGCGTGGGGCATCCTCGTCGGCCGCATGACCGGTCGTGACGACGTGCTGTTCGGTACCACGGTTTCCGGCCGTCCCGCCCAGCTGACCGGCGTCGAATCCATGATCGGTCTGTTCATCAACACCGTCCCGGTGCGGGTGCGTTTCGATCCGTCCGAACCTGTCCGGCAGTTGCTCACCAGGACCCAGGGCGAGCAGGCCGACCTGCTCGACCATCACTACGTCGGCCTTGCCGAAATCCAGGCCGCCGCAGGCGTCGGTGGACTGTTCGACTCGCTGGTGGTGTTCGAGTCCTACCCGGTGGATTCCGAGGGCATCCGAGCGCAGGCCGCGGATATCGACGGCATGGCCGTGGTCGGCCTCGAAGCCGCCGACGCGACGCACTACCCGCTGACGCTGATCGCGCAGTTGGACACCCGACTGCGGATTCGCGCGGGCTACCTGCGCGATCTGTTCGACGAACAGACCGTGCAGCGGATCGCCGACCGACTCGTGCGCGTGCTCACCACCATGATCACCGAACCCGATCTGGCGGTCGGTGATATCGAGCTGCTCGACACCGCCGAGCGTGACCTGGTGGTGTCGGGCTGGAACGACACCGCGCACGCGATGGATTCGGCTGTTGTGCTCGGCCGTTCCGCAAGCTCCACGGCCTTGACGCTGGTGTCGATGTTCGAGGCGCAGCTGGTGAACTCGCCCGAGGCGACCGCGCTGACATTCGAGGGGACAAGTCTGTCCTACGACGAGTTCGCGGGCCGGGTGTATCGCCTGGCGCGCTGGCTCATCGAACGCGGCGTCGGCCCGGAATCGTATGTGGCACTCGGCATGCGACGGTCCATCGACCTGGTCGTCGGCATGTATGCGGTGACCGTGGCCGGGGGCGCCTATGTGCCGTTGGATCCGGATCATCCGGCCGAGCGCACGGAATACATTCTCGCCACGGCGGATCCGGTGTGTGTGCTCACCTCCGGCGACGATCTCGATATCGACACCGCGCAGGTCCGCATCGACATGCTCGACCTGGAGGGTCTGTCGGACGAGCCGGTGACCGATGCACAGCGGCGTGCTCCGCTGCTGCCGTCGAACACCGCCTACGTGATCTTTACCTCGGGATCGACGGGTCGCCCGAAGGGTGTCGCGGTCAGCCACGGTGCGATCGTGAACCGCCTGGTGTGGATGCAGTCGGCCTACGGCCTGACCGACACCGATGCGGTGCTGCAGAAGACCCCCGCGACCTTCGACGTCTCGGTGTGGGAGTTCTTCTGGCCGTTGCAGGTCGGCGCGCGCCTGGTGGTCGCGAAGCCGGACGGGCATCGGGATCCCGCCTACCTGGCCGAGATCATCGCGACCGAACGGGTCACCGTCACCCACTTCGTGCCGTCCATGCTCGCGGTATTCGTCGCCGAGGCGGCGGCCGCGCGCTGCGCGTCGCTGCGACTGGTTTTCGCCTCCGGTGAGGCGCTGCCGCCCAAGCCCGCGCACCGATTGCGCGAGCTCACCGGGGCAGCACTGCACAACCTGTACGGCCCGACCGAGGCCGCGGTCGACGTCACCTTCCACGAGGTGACCGAGGCCGATGTGGACACGGTGCCGATCGGTGCGCCGGTGTTCAACACCCAGGTGTATGTGCTGGATTCACGGTTGCGCCCGGTTCCGGTCGGTGTCGCGGGTGAGCTGTACCTTGCGGGCGACCAGCTGGCGACCGGGTATGTCGCGCGGGCCGATCTGACGAGCGATCGCTTCGTGGCGAACCCGTTCGGCAGTGCGGGCGTGCGCATGTACCGCACCGGTGACCTGGTGTCCTGGACCTCCGGCGGTGAGCTGGAGTACCTGGGCCGCACCGACTTCCAGGTGAAGCTGCGTGGTCTGCGTATCGAGCTGGGCGAGATCGAGTCGGCGCTGACGGCGCTGGACGAGGTCGCACAGGCGGTCGTCGTGGTGCGTAGCGATCAGCACACCGGCGATCAGTTGGTCGCTTATGTGATTGCGGCACCCAATGGTGGGCTGGACATCGAGACACTGCGCGAGGACCTCGGCAAGCAGTTGCCTGCCTACATGGTGCCGTCGGTGGTCATCGTGCTCGACGAGTTCCCGCTCAACGCCTCCGGCAAGTTGGACCGGAAGGCATTGCCCGCGCCGGTGTTCGAGGCCGCGGTATTCCGTGCGCCGACCACTCCGGTCGAGGAAATTATCGCGGCCACCTACGCCGATGTGCTCGGACTGGAGCGCGTCGGCCTGGACGACGACTTCTTCGCCCTCGGCGGTAACTCGCTGAGCGCCACCCAGGTCGCCGCCCGATTGTCCGCCGCCCTCGACACCGATCTCGGTGTTCGCGAGCTGTTCGAGGCGTCCACCGTCGGTGCGCTCGCGGCCCGCGCGGAGACCCGCGCAGGCGCCGGTGCACGCGCGGCGCTGGTCCCGCAACAGCGTCCCGACCGGGTGCCGCTGTCGCTGGCTCAGCAGCGGATGTGGTTCCTCAACCGCTTCGATCCGGAATCTGCTGTCGACAACATCCCTGGCGCCGTGCGGCTTTCGGGTCTGCTCGACCGGCAGGCATTGCAGATCGCGGTCGCCGACGTGCTCGCCAGGCACGAATCGCTGCGCACCTTCTACCCGGAGGTCGACGGGACCGCGTATCAGCAGACCGTCGCGACCGGCAAGGTGATCCCCGACTTCTACCCGGTCGATGTCACCGAAGCCGAACTGCCGCTGAGGCTTGCGGAAGTCGTGCTGACTGCCTTCGACGTCACCGTCGAGGTGCCGTTCCGGGCCAGGCTGTTCGAGATCAGCCCGACCGAACACGTGCTCGCCCTTGTGGTGCATCACATTTCGGCCGACGGCTTCTCCATGGGCCCACTGACCAGGGACATCATGACCGCCTACGCCGCGCGCGTCGACGGCGGCGAACCCGCATGGCGGCCGCTGGAGGTGCAGTATGCGGACTTCGCGCTGTGGCAGCGCGCGGTCCTCGGCGCCGAGGACGACGCGGATTCGGTGATCGCCCAGCAGGTCGGTTTCTGGTCCGACACCCTGCGCGGGTTGCCGGAACAGCTGGATCTGCCTGCCGATCGGTCGCGTCCGGAGGTCGCCTCGGGGCGTGGCGCGATCCATCGCTTCGAGATCGACGCGCAGACACATGCCGGGCTCAACAGTGTCGCCCGCGGTCGCGGCGCGACGTTGTTCATGGTCGCGCACACCGCGTTGGCCGTGCTGCTTTCGCGACTGAGCGGCGAACACGACATCGCCATCGGTACCCCCATCGCGGGCCGCGGCGAGCGAGCTCTCGATGATCTGATCGGCATGTTCGTCAACACCCTCGTGCTGCGGACACCGGTCGAGGATGAGGTGAGCTTCGCGGAGCTGCTGCGGTCGGTCCGTGCCACCGATATCGCGGCGTTCGGCCACGCCGACCTGCCGTTCGAGCGGCTGGTCGAGATTCTCAACCCCGTGCGGTCGCAGGCACGCAACCCGCTGTTCCAGGTTGCGCTGTCGTTCCAGAACACCGGTCAGAACACGCTGGAGCTGCCCGGGCTGACCGTCAGCGCCGTCGACCTGCCGATCGATGTTGCGAAATTCGATCTGCAACTGGTGCTGACCGAGAAGCCGACCATCGCCGACCCGGCGACCAATGGGTCCGGCACCGAAACGCCTGGTCTTACTGCGGAGCTGGTCTACGCGACCGACCTGTTCGACCCGGAGACGGCTGCCGCGATCGCCGATCGGTACCTGCGTATTCTGCGCACCGTCGCCGATCGACCCGACGTGCTTGTCGGCGACATCGACCTGCTCGACGCCGCGGAGCGGCTCGAGGTATCGCGTAACTGGGTGTCCTCGGGTGCGGACAGTGCCGTCGGCCGGTTCGCCGATCCGGATCTCACCCTGGCGGACCTGTTCGACGCGGCGGTCGCGGCATACCCGGATCACAGGGCGGCCCGCTTGGGTGCCGAGTCGTTGACCTATGCCGAGCTCGACCAGCGTGCGAATGTGTTGGCGCGCAGGCTGATTGCCGATGGTGCGGGTCCCGAGTCGCTGGTTGCGGTGATTCTGCCGCGGTCGCTGGACTTGGTTGTCGCGTTGTTGGCTGTGGTTAAGACGGGTGCGGGCTACGTGCCGGTGGACCCGACCTATCCGGCTGATCGCATCGCTTATGTGTTGTCGGATTCGCGTCCGACGAGTGTGATCGTCGATTCGACGGTCGAGGTGGCGGTGCCCGACGGCCTGCCGAGCATCGTGGTCGACGGATTCGATGCCACCGACTTCGACGATGCACCGATCACCGATGCGGACCGTAACGCGCCGTTGACCCCGGACAGCGTCGCCTATGTGATCTACACCTCCGGCTCGACGGGTCGCCCGAAGGGTGTTGCGGTTGCGCATCGGAATGTGGTGCGGCTGTTCGCCAACACCGATGCCGACTTCGGTTTCGGGCCGGATGATGTGTGGACTTTGT
>NZ_JBKOQN010000077.1:0-9468 GCF_046764895.1 Nocardia sp. CWNU-33
GGTAGTTGAGCTTGCGACTTTGGTTTAGGCGCTTAGGGGGCTGTAGGCGCTCAGGGGCTGTAGAGGTGGGATGCGCCCTGAACTCTGGTGCTCGGTCTCGCTTCGCTTGGAAGGTGTCATCGTGCCGGGTGGGGGCGTCGGTAGCTGAGCTTGCGACTTCGGTGGATGGGTCTCGGGCTGCTGTGGAGGTGGGACGGGGCTGCGGACTCTGGTGCCAGGTCTTGCTGCGCTCGAAAGGCGTCATTGTGCTGAGTGGGGGTGTCGGTTACTGAGGTTGCGACTTCGGTGGATGCGTCTCGAGCGCTTCCGGCATGAGACGGGCAGCGCACTCTGGCTCGGTGTCGCTGCGTTCGGACGGTGTCATCGCGCCGAGCCGGTGCGTAGGTAGCGGGGCGTGCGACTTCGGGTGGGGGCTTGGGTTGCGCAGGGGGTGGGTGGGCGGTGATCTCGAGTGGTGAGCCTTGCTGCGCGTCGAAGGCATCGAGCAGATAGGGGTGCCTCGGGTTGATGCTTGCGACCTTGCTGGATGCGTTTGTGTCTGCCCCAGGCGGCTGTGAAGGGCACGCGTAATACACGCCTTTTGGCGGCTGTCAGTGCTTGAATGCGATCGCATTCCGACCTCTGGGCTTTGCTGCGAAGCGGGCGTCTGATCAGGGAAAAAGGATGGCGCGTTGTGTCTGCGGGTGTGCCATGCTGAATGTGGTCGGATCCCGCACTCCCAAAAGAGGCGATGGTTATGGGCTTGGATCGCCCACTTGCCCGCGAGCAACTGGAACTCGAATTGGTGCGCGAAGTGGTACTGGCCAGGCGTCGCCTGGACAGCTTGGTGCTTGCCGCGTTGACGCTCGGCGCCGAACTCATGGACCACCTGTCCGAGCGGGCGACTGCGACACGGGCCGGGCAGATCCTGGAACGGTATGCCGTCGACGAGAGCGAAGTCGCGCGCGATCCGCGCGGCGCGTTGCGCTCGGATGTAGCCCGCGACAACGCACGGGCCTGCCGGATCGGGCTCAGCGTCGAGCCGGGTAAACCCGCCTCCGAACACGATCGGCGCAGACAGCGGCAGAAAGCGCTGCTGTGCGAGGTGCGTGCCGATCTGCTGGAGGTGGTCAGCAAGTGCAGGAAGTTCCGATTCGATCGCGTGACGTTCGCGGACGAGATCGCGCAGGGGCTGTGCGCCGCGACCGACAAGCTGGTGGTCGGTGCGGATATGGACACCTATCAAGCCTGGCAGCGGGGCATGGTGCTGAAGCTGAACGAGGTGCCGGCGCCCTTTGGGCCGCCACGGGTGATGGCGACCGTGGATGCCGGGCCAGGGCGCGGTCAGCTCATCGTCGAGTGGGACAGCTGTGAGCGCCGTCTTGCCCTGGTCGCGCGGATGGCACGCGCGGGGATCTCGCCTGTGGTGATCTGCGACCGGTTGCTTGCGGACCTGTCGGTCTCGTCGCCGCTGCGGTATTCGGAGCGCTGATGAGCAGGTGCGGCGTGGCCTGCACGGCCTGCCACCGGCTGTCGGAGTAACCGGAAGGCGTGTCGCCTCGACCAAGCAAATGCTTGGTTGTATTATGGCGACGTGACCGCACCAGACGCCTCGAAATCAGCACGGCGCAATGAACTGCTCGCACTGGCAGCCCAGCTGTTCGCCGAGCGGGGGCTGCGCGCGACCACTGTGCGCGATATCGCCGATGCGGCCGGAATCTTATCGGGAAGCCTCTACCACCATTTCGATTCCAAGGAGTCGATGGTCGACGAGATCCTGCGCGGCTTCCTCGACGACCTGTTCGGGCGCTACCGGGAGATCGTCGGTTCCGGGCTCAGCTCGCGAGACACCTTGGAAGCCTTGGTACTTGCCTCCTACGAGTCCTTCGACCGCTCGCATGCGGCCGTCGCGATCTACCAGGCCGAGGCCAAGCGCCTGCGCGGCTCGGAGCGGTTCACCTATATCGCCGACTACAACCGCGAATTCCGCGAGCTCTGGCACCGAGTACTGACCAACGGTGTGCAGGACGGCAGCTTCCGGCCCGAACTCGATGTCGAGCTGGCCTACCGCTTCCTGCGCGACACCGTGTGGGTCGCGGTGCGGTGGTACGAGCCGGGCGGCGCGATCACCGTCCAAAACCTTGCCAAGCAATACCTCACCATCGTGCTCGACGGGCTCACTGTGCCCGAGTCCACCAAGTAGGAGATTCCATGTCTGCACCTGCCCGCCGTCCCTACGCCCCGCTGCGCGATGCCTACGTGATCGACGCGGTGCGCACACCGGTCGGCAAGCGCAACGGCGCACTGGCCGCCGTGCATCCCGCCGACCTCGGCGCGGCCGCATTGCGCGGACTGCTGGACCGCACCCCGATCGACCCGGCGGTCGTAGACGATGTGATCGTCGGCTGCGTCGACAACATCGGCCCGCAGGCGGGCAATATCGGCCGTACGGCGTGGCTGACTGCCGGATACCCGGAGGAAGTCCCCGGCGTCACGGTCGACCGGCAATGCGGATCTTCCCAGCAGGCCATTAATTTCGGCGCCCAGGCCATCATGAGCGGCACCGCCGAGGTGATCGTCGCGGGCGGCGTGCAGAACATGAGCGCAATCCCGATCTCGGCGGCGATGCTCGCGGGCAAGGAGTACGGGTTCGATTCCCCCTTCGTCGGCGCCACCGGCTGGGATCATCGCTACGGCACCGGCGAAGTGTCGCAGTTCAACGGCGCGCAGCTGATCGCCGACAAGTGGGACATCAGCCGGGAAGACATGGAGCGCTGGGCTCTTCGCAGCCACGAACGGGCGCGCGATGCCATCAAGAACGGTCGCTTCGACAACGAGATCGTGCCCGTCGGTGACTTCTGGATCGACCAGTGCCCGCGCGAAACCACGCTCGAGAAGATGGCGTCACTGCCCGTGCTCGCCGAGGGCGGCACGCTGACCGCCGCGGTCGCCAGCCAGATCTCCGACGGCGCGAGCGCGACGCTGCTGGCCTCCGAATGGGCCGTCGAGGCATACGGTTTGAAGCCGCGCGCCCGTATCCATCACGTCAGCGCCCGCGGCGCCGATCCGATCATGATGCTCACCGGCCCCATCCCGGCGACCAAGTGGGCACTGGAGAAGTCCGGCCTGACCATCGAGGACATCGATGTGGTCGAGATCAACGAGGCATTCGCGCCGGTCGTCCTCGCGTGGCTGAAGGAGATCGGCGCGGACCCGGAGCGGGTCAATGTCAACGGCGGCGCAATCGCCCTCGGCCACCCGCTCGGCGCTACTGGCGCAAAGCTTTTCGCCACGCTCCTCAACGAGTTGGAACGCGTCAACGGCCGCTACGGTCTGCTCACCATCTGCGAGGGTGGCGGCACCGCGAACGCCACCATCATCGAACGCTTGGGCTGAGTTCCGCCGGCCTACTGACTAACCGAAGGCCGCCCCTTGGAACCGATTCCAAGGGGCGGCCTCGATCTTTGCGCGCACGTCCACCCCATCGAGATCGACAGGATGTCGTTGCGGCATCACACGGAGTGGCTGCATCACCATGTTCCGTTGACTGTGATGGGGCAGCATCGGCCGCCTGAAGCACCCAACGTGGGTCGAGGTCGCCCAGCGTCCCGAGTGCGATGAGCAGCCTGAAGAGTGGCACATGGTGCAGAGGTATTCCCAGCTGTTGCCGCAGCGGTGTGCCACTCGTGACGTACGAAAGGGCCGCCCCGGATCGTCAGGATCGGGGGCGGCCCTCGTAAATCGAAGGGGTGCTTCGGTCAGGGCGCGCTCGGAGTGACTTTGTGGTGCTCGGTGAGTGCGGTGATGGCGTCGATTCGTGCCACAGCGTCGACGATGATGCGGTCGATGAGTTCCTGGCAGGTGGGCAGGTCGTCGATGATGCCGGTGACCTGGCCTGCGGCCAGGACTCCCGCGTGGGTATTGCCCTCGACGAGGCCCGCGCGCAGCAGCATCGGAGTGTTGGCGGCCATGACGACCTGGGACCAGGTGAGGTCCTTGGCCTTTCGCATGGCCAGACCGTCGCGGATCATGGTCGACCACTTCATACCGGTCATGCCCTTGAACTTCGCCGCGTTGGAGACCGCGGCTGCCAGTCCGCGCCAGCGGCCCGAATGTTCCAGGCGCTGCACCAGTTCGGTGTTCAGTACCCGGTGTGGCATGCCGTCGACCTTGAGAGAGACGACGGTGTCCTGGAGCTGCCTGGCCAGGTACTCCTGCTTGACCGCGTCGGGCACCGTACTTTCCTGCGTGAGCAGGAATCGGGTGCCCATCGCGACGCCCGCCGCACCGTAGGCCAATGCCGCGGCGAGGCCACGACCGTCGAAGAACCCGCCTGCCGCGACGACGGGGATGTCCACTGCGTCCAGCACGGAGGGCAGCAGTAGCGTGGTGGCGACCGGGCCGGTGTGCCCGCCGCCCTCGCCGCCCTGCACGATCACCGCGTCCGCGCCCCACGAGGCGACCTTCACGGCATGCTTCGCTGCGCCGATCGACGGAATCACCACGACCCCGGCATCTTTCAGCTTGGCGATGAGGTCCTGTTTCGGCGCGAGCGCGAACGATGCGACCGCCACCTTCTCGCGGATCAGCAGGTCGATGCGCTCGCCGGCGTCGGTCGCGTCGGCGCGGATGTTCACGCCGAACGGTTTAGCGGTCTGCGCCTTGGTTTTCGCAATCGCCGCTTCCAACTCCGCGAAGGTCATGGTCGCCGAGGCGAGAATGCCGAGACCACCGGCGTTGGCGGTGGCCGACACCAGACTCGGGCCCGCCACCCAGCCCATACCGGTCTGCACGATCGGGTGCTCGATGTTGACCAGTTCGGTCAGCGGGGTTCGCAATGGTCCACTCATGACTCCACCTCCTCGACGCCGGGCTGTGCCCTACGCGCAGCACGCTGTATCACGATCGGCTCACTCATACTGGTACCTCCGACTCGCGAACCTTCTTGGGGTCGAGTACATCTCGGATCAACCGCAGCTGCTCGGCGGTGGGCAGCGGGGTCTCGCCCGCGTCGGCAAGTCCCGCGATCTCGAAGGAGGTGTTCTCGGCGACCTCGGCAGCGGTGACGCCCGGGTGCAGGCTGCGCGCCCGCATGGTGTGATCGGGGCCCTCGAAATCGAAAACGCCGAGATTGGTGACCACCCGGTGCAGGTGGTGGAACCGGAACGCCGGATTGGCCGGATCGATCTTGTCGTAGCCGACGCCGGACACGATGTCGACCGTGTCGACGAAGACCCGCTTCGTGTGCCGCGACACCCAGTAGCTCGTCGCATGGTTGATGGTGTTGCCCGGCGCGCCGCGCACCCCGAACATCTGCCTGCTCGGCTGTTGCAATGGGCCGAAGGCCGACAGGTTCTGGTTGCCGAACCGATCGATCTGGTTGGCGCCCATCACCACATGGCGGCGGCCGGAGGCCACCACGTCGAACACCCTGCGGAACGGAATCCAGCCCTCGATCGGTGACTTGCCGCCGATCGGGGGAGTGTCGGCGAACAGCAGCGCCTCGCCGTCGGAAAGCAGCAAGTCCGGCTCGGTGGTGAGCTTGGCCAGGCGCGCCCCGATGATCGACATCGGCGACATCGGGCTCGCCATGATTTCCCCTGCACCGCTGAATATCTCGGCGCACGCGACCGCGCAGATCTCGGCCCTGGTGCTGGTCTCGGTGCTCGTCACTTCGACGCCTCCTGTCCAAACTCACGAACGGCGGCCTGGTACTCCGCTTCGGAGACGGCCAGATACTTGTCGACGAACTGCTGCCAGGTTTCGGGCGTCTTGGCCGCTTCCACGTAGTGGCGCTGGAACTTCTCGTCACGGCCGTAGCTGTCGCCCGCCAAGGTGAAATGCGCGCCATTGGGCGCCTCGACGACGCCGTCGACCATCATCCGGTTGAGCAGCAGTGATTGCAGCGGAACGGTTTTCACGAGTTCTTCGGTTTCGACCACGCGTTCCACCGAGACGTAGCGGCGGTCGGCGGCCAGGCAGTACAGGTCGTCGAAGTACGGATCGACACCGGTGTAGCCGGCGTTGCCGTGCCGGTCGCCGATGTTCAGATGGACCAGCGCCGCATCGAGTTTCAGTGCAGGCATCGCGACGAGCGTCTCGGCCTTGCCGTCCGCGTCGGCGTACGGGGAGGTGACGGTCCGCAGTTCGCCGTCCCAGAAGTTGAGGACATCGGACCCGAGTCCGGCACGGATCGGCAGGAACGGCAGTCGCGCGGCGGCCGCTTCCAGCCCGCACTTGAGCATGCCCTCGTCCATTTCCCGCGCCACCAGCGCACCGGACGTGCGTGCCTTGGAGAACCACGGATCGTAGAACGGCGGCGAATCCAGCGACACGAAGCCGTAGTAGGCCTTGCGGACCTTGCCTGCCGAGCACAACAGCCCGAGGTCGGGTCCGCCGTAGCTGACCACGGTCAGGTCGGTGATATCCGAGCGCAGGATGGCCCGCACCAGGGCCATCGGCTTACGCCGGGAACCCCAGCCGCCGATGCCGATGGTCATTCCGCTGCGCAGTTCGCCGACGAACTCGTCGAGCGACATTTGCTTGTCCCGCATGGTCTTAGTTCCCCTTGTCCTCTGCTGCCTTGCGCGCCGCCAGATCGTCGTCGAAGCGGGCGCGGATCTCGTCCGCGACGCCTGCGAGGTTCAGCTCGAAGGTGAAGCCCTGCTCGAAGCGGTAGCTGCGGTGCACGTCCTGCACGTCGATGCCGTTGAGTGCGCGCTTTGCTGCGCGAATCACCCGGCCGTCTTTCGTCGCGATGTTCTTCGCGACTTCCATTGCGGCGGCATCGAGTTCAGCGCGCGGCACCACCTGGTACACCGAGCCGAAGTGCTGCAACTGTTGTGCGGTGATGGTGCTCGCGGTGTAGAACAGCGCCCGCATCAGGTGCTGCGGCACCAGTCGCGACAGATGGGTGGCCGCGCCGAGCGCGCCGCGGTCGACTTCGGGCAGGCCGAAGGTGGCATCGTCGGACGCGATGACGACGTCGGCATTGCCGACCAGCCCGATCCCGCCGCCGAGGCAGAAGCCCTGTACCGCCGCGATCACCGGAACGGGGCAGTCGTAGACCGCCGCGAACGCCTCGTAGCAGCCGTGATTGGCGTCGATCAGTGCCTGATGGCCGGGTGTGCGCTGCATTTCCTTGATGTCGACACCGGCGTTGAACCCGCGGTTCTCCGCGCGCAGCACGACAACCTTGGTCTCCTGGTCGCGCCCTGCCGCGCGGATCTCGTCGGCAATGGCGAACCAGCCGTCGGACGGTATGGCGTTGACCGGCGGGTAGTCGACCGTGACCACGGTGATGCCGGTTGATTCGGAGTGACGGTTGATCCCCATCGCATATCCCATCGTGCGTGCCGGATTAGCTCGGCGCATTGGCAAAGCAAGCAGTTGCTTGGTAGGTTAGCACGGTGGCACTCGAAATCGATCTCGCCGGCAGCGTCGTTCTGGTCACCGGAGGTGTGCGCGGGGTGGGCGCCGGGGTGAGCAAGGCTTTTCTCGCCGCGGGGGCGACCGTGGTGGCGTGCGCGCGGCGGCCGGCCGACAACCCGGTGCGCAGCGGTGGGCGCGAGATCGAATATCTGCCGTGCGATGTGCGCGCCGCCGGTTCGGTGCAGGTGCTGATCGACACGATCGTCGAGCGGCACGGTCGTCTCGACCACCTGATCAACAATGCCGGCGGCGCACCGTTCGCCCTCGCCGCCGAGGCGAGCAAGAATTTCCACGCCAAGATTGTCGAGTTGAATCTGCTTGCGCCGCTGCTTGTTTCGCAGGCAGCGAATGCGGTGATGCAGCAGCAGTCCGGCGGCGGATCGATCGTGATGGTGTCGAGCGTGAGCGGGCACCGGCCCTCGCCCGGCACTGCCGCCTACGGGGCCGCGAAAGCGGGCATGGACAGCCTCACCGCCTCGCTCGCGGTCGAGTGGGCGCCGAAGGTTCGGGTGAATTCGCTGGTCGTCGGCCCGGTCGAGACCGAACAGAGCCAGTTGCATTACGGCGATCAGGACGGCATCGACGCGGTGGGCGCGACAATCCCGCTCGGGCGGATGGCCGCGCCCGACGACATCGGCCGTTGCGCGGCCTTTCTTGCCTCCCCGCTGGCTTCCTACGTCAGCGGCGCGACGTTGCTCGTGCACGGTGGCGGGGAGCGGCCCGCTTTCCTTGCGGCGTCCAATGCGGTGGTCGGCGGACAGCGGGCCGACGCCTGACTTGGCAGATCTGACCTAGCAAGACAAATACGACAGAGGGACAACAGGTATGGACACCGAGCAGATCTGCGTCGGGCGCACCGTCATCGTCACCGGCGCGGGCCGTGGCATCGGCAGGGCGCACGCGCTCGCCTTCGCCGCCGCGGGAGCCCGGGTGGTGGTCAACGACCTCGGCTCGGCGCTCGACGGTGCGGAAACCACGGAGACACCCGCCGAACAGGTGGTCGCGGAGATCAAAGCGCTCGGCGGCGAGGCCGTCGCCAACGGCGACGACATCGCGGACTGGGACGGCGCCCGCAATCTCATCCGGCAGGCCGTCGACACGTTCGGCGGTCTCGACGTACTCGTCAACAACGCGGGCTTCGTGCGCGACCGCATGCTGGTCAACCTCGGCGAGGACGAATGGGACGCGGTCATCCGGGTCCACCTCAAGGGTCACTTTGCGACCATGCGGCACGCGATCGAATACTGGCGCGGCGAATCCAAGGCAGGTCGCCCCGTCGACGCCCGCATCATCAACACCAGCTCGGGCGCCGGCCTCCAGGGCAGCGTCGGCCAGGGCAACTACGGCGCGGCCAAGGCGGGCATCGCGGGCCTCACCCTGACCGCGTCCGCCGAATTCGCCCGCTACGGCGTCACCGTGAACGCCATCGCACCGGCCGCCCGCACCCGAATGACCGAAACCGTTTTCGCCGAAACCATGGCGGCCCCCGAAGACGGCTTCGACGCAATGGCCCCCGAGAACATCTCCCCCTTGGTCGTTTGGCTCGGCAGCCCGCAGTCCGCAGGCGTCACCGGCCGCATGTTCGAGGTCGAAGGCGGCAAAGTGGCTCTAGCCGACGGCTGGCGCCACGGCGTCGCCGTTGACCGCGGCGCCCGCTGGACCCCCGCGGAACTAGGCCCCGTAGTCGCCGACCTGATCGCCAAGGCAATTCCGGCGGAGCCCGTATACGGCGCCTGAGCATTGCCTGCCCCCGACTGCGCGCGCGAACCGACTCCGAACAGCGCGCGCCCAACCCAGCCGAGACGCACGGCGCACCTGAGGCGCACGCCCAGCCGGGCCTCGTAGCTCAGCCGCCGCGTGTGGCGTCACAGTGACACCCACCCACCCACCCACCCCACCCACCCCAGCCACCGCCGAGCGTAGTGAAATGGTGGTTCCAACCCCCTGCCCCAGCCACCATTTCACTACCCTCGCTCGAGAAGGGGTTCTCGAGAACAGCACCACAGCCAGATGACCACGCCGGAACTCGACACCGCGCACCTGGCCGCGGAAGGTAAG
>NZ_JBKOQN010000078.1:0-8988 GCF_046764895.1 Nocardia sp. CWNU-33
TGGATCGGGTCGGTGTGGACGACGATTTCTTCGATCTGGGTGGTAACTCGCTCATCGCGACCAGGGTGGTGTCGCGCATCGGGGCTGCGCTCGGGACGACGGTTCCGGTGCGGGCACTGTTCGAGGCGCCGTCGGTGGAAGCACTCGCCGCGCGCGTGGGAACCAGGGTTGACCCGGTTCGCCGCGCGGAGCTCGTCGCTGGTCCACGGCCGGAGCAGATTCCACTGTCGCTGGCCCAGCAACGGATGTGGTTCCTCAACCGGTTCGACAACCAGACCGCGATCAACAACATCCCGCTCGCGGTCCGTTTGACCGGCGCCCTCGACGTCGATGCGCTGCGCCGCGCGGTCACCGACGTGGTGGACCGGCACGAGGTGCTGCGCACCGTGTACCCGGAGACCGCGGACGGCCAGGGCGTCCAGGTCGTGCTGTCGCCCGGAGCGCACCTGTCCGACCTGACCGCGGTCGAGGTGACCGAGGCCGAGATCGCTGGTCGCATTCGTGAGCTGGTGTCGACCGGTTTCGATGTCACGACCGAAGTTCCGGTCCGTGCCAGGCTGTTCCGCATCGCAGGCTCGATGGACGGCTCGCAACCCGACACCCATGTGCTCGTCTTCGTTGTGCACCACATCTCGGGCGATGGCTGGTCGGTGGGTCCGCTGGCCCGCGACGTGATGATCGCCTACACGGCACGCTCGCGCGGCGAGGTGCCCGGCTGGGCGCCGCTGCCGGTGCAGTACGCCGATTTCACGCTGTGGCAGCGGGATACGCTCGGCTCCGAAGACGATGCGGTGTCGTTGATCTCGCAGCAGGTCGAGTTCTGGTCCAAGAGTCTGGCCGGGCTGCCCGATCAGCTGGATCTGCCGTCGGACCGTTCCCGTCCGGCCGTCGCGTCGAACCGCGGTGGCTTGTACGAGTTCACGCTCGACGCGCAGTTGCTGCACGGGCTGAACGCGCTGGCCCGGACACAGGGTGCGAGCTTGTTCATGGTGATGCACGCGGCCTTCGCGGCACTGCTCGCGCGCCTGTCCGGCAGCGACGACATCGCCGTCGGCACCGCGATCGCGGGCCGTGGCGAGGCCGCGCTCGATGACGCGATCGGCATGTTCGTCAATACGCTGGTGCTGCGTACGCTGGTCGACGATGCCGAGTCGTTCGCCGATCTGACGGCGCGCACCAGGGAAACCGATCTGGCCGCCTTCAGCCATGCGGACCTGCCGTTCGAGCGGCTGGTCGAAATCCTTCGACCGGTTCGTTCGCAGGCACGTCACCCGTTGTTCCAGGTCATGCTGTCGTTCCAGAACCAGAACGCCGGGCAGGCGTCCTTCGAGCTGCCGGGTCTCGAGGTCGCGGGTGTCCCGCTCGATGTGGTGACCGCCAAGTGGGATCTGCACCTGAACCTGACCGATCGATTCGACTCGGACGGCTCCGCCGACGGCATGACCGCGGAGTTTGCCTATGCGACGGATATGTTCGACGCGCGCACCATCGAAAACGTGGCGCGGCGACTGGTTCGCCTGCTGAACGCGGTGGTAGCCGATCCGGCCGTCCCGGTCGGTGACATCGACCTCCTGGACGCGCCCGAGCGCACCCAGGTGATCGAGCGTTGGAACGACACGGAATACGACGTCCTCACGACGTTGGGCCAGAGTGCGACAGGCTCGGCAGCAGCGACGTTGGTGTCGATGTTCCAGGTGCAGGCCGCCAGCACCCCGCAGGCGACCGCGCTGACGTTCGAGGGGACGAGTCTGTCCTATGCCGAGTTCTCCGCTCGGGTGAATCGACTTGCCCGACACTTGATCTCGCTGGGCGTCGGACCGGACACGATCGTCGCGCTCGGTATGCGCCGTTCCATCGAACTGGTGGTCGGCATGTACGCGGTGAGCGTCGCGGGCGGCGCCTATCTGCCGCTGGACCCGGATCATCCGGCCGACCGCACCGACTACGTGCTCGAGACCGCCGATCCGGTCTGCGTGCTGACGACCGCCGGTGACGGTGTCGACGCCGGAACCAGGATGTCGATCGAGATCGATACTGTCGATCTGTCGACCTACTCGGATGCCACGGTGACCGACGCCGAACGGCGAGCACCGTTGCGCCCGTCCAACATCGCGTACGTCATATTCACCTCCGGTTCGACCGGTCGCCCGAAGGGCGTGGCCGTGTCGCACGCCGCGATTGTCAACCGGTTGGTGTGGATGCAGGCCGAGTACGGCCTCGATCGCGGCGATGTGGTGCTGCAGAAGACGCCCGCGACCTTCGACGTGTCGGTATGGGAATTCTTCTGGCCGTTGCAGATCGGTGCGCGACTTGTCGTCGCCAAGCCCGATGGCCACCGGGATCCGGTGTACCTGGCTCAAGTGATCGCCGCGGAACAGGTCAGCACCGTGCACTTCGTGCCGTCGATGCTGTCGGTATTCGTGGAGGACGACCGCGCGGTCGATTGCGTGGACCTGCGCAACGTTTTCACCTCCGGTGAGGCGCTGCCCGCGGTGACCGCGCAGCGGTTGCGTGAGCTGACCGGCGTCTGGCTGCACAACCTCTACGGCCCGACCGAGGCCGCCGTCGATGTGACCTTCCACGAGGTCACCGACGCCGATACCGTGTCGGTGCCGATCGGCGCTCCGGTGTTCAACACCCAGGTGTACGTGCTCGATGCGCGTCTGCACCCTGTTCCGGTGGGTGTCGCGGGTGAGCTGTATCTCGCGGGCGAGCAGTTGGCCCGAGGTTATCTGGGGCGTCCCGGCCTGACCGCGGACCGATTTGTGGCCAACCCGTTCGACGCCGACGGCGCCCGCATGTACCGCACCGGTGACCTGGTCACCTGGACCGCGAACGGCGAGCTGGACTACCTGGGCCGCACCGACTTCCAGGTGAAGCTGCGTGGTCTGCGCATCGAGCTCGGCGAGATCGAGGCCGCGCTCACTGCTCAGGAGCCGATCGCACAGGCGGTCGTCGTCGTGCGCTCGGATCACCGGCTCGGCGACCAGCTCGTCGCGTATGTGATCGCCGCCGCTGGTCGGACCGTCGACATCGACGGGGTGCGGACCGAACTGGCCGACGCACTGCCCACATACATGGTGCCTTCGGCGTTCGTGGTGCTCAGCGAGTTCCCGCTCAATGCATCCGGCAAGCTGGACCGCAAGGCGCTGCCCGCTCCGGTGTTCGAGGCGAAGGTGTTCCGCGCCCCGACCACGCCGATCGAGGAGATCGTCGCCCGGACCTTCATGGACGTGCTCGGCGTCACCCGGGTCGGCCTGGACGACAACTTCTTCGAACTCGGCGGCAACTCCTTGCTGGCCACCCAGGTGACAGCGCGCCTCGGCGCGGCGCTGGACACCAAGCTGGCGGTCCGTGATCTGTTCGATGCCTCGACGGTGTTCGAACTGGCCGCTCGGGTCGAACGCAACGCCGGATCCGGCAGGGCCCGGCCACGGCTCGTCGCAGGCGAACGACCGGAACGCGTTCCGCTCTCGTTGGCCCAGCAGCGGTACTGGTTCCTCAACCAGTTCGACACCAGTACCTCCGCGGTGGACAACATTCCGCTCGCGGTGCGCTTGTCGGGTGTACTCGATGTGGCCGCGCTCAACCAGGCGATCGGTGATGTGCTCGCCCGCCACGAGTTGCTGCGCACCACCTACCCGCGCTCGGCCGATGGTCCGCACCAGGTGATTCACCCGGTGGCGGGAATCGTGCCCGCGCTCGTCCCGGTCGAGGTGGCCGAGGCGGATCTGGTGCACAAGGTGATCGAGTTCGCCCTCGCCACCTTCGATGTCACCGTCGAGGTGCCGCTGTCGGTGGTGCTGTTCCGCGTCATCCCGGATGGGCAGGCGACGGAATCCGACACCGTCGAGCATGTGGTCGCCTTCTCCGTGTACCACATCGCCGCCGACGGGGCGTCCATGGGCCCGCTGGCGCGCGATGTGATGGCGGCCTACTTCGCCCGGGCGAACGGCGAGGTCCCGCAGTGGGAGCCGCTGCCCGTGCAGTTCGCCGATTTCGCGCTGTGGCAGCGGGCGGTGCTCGGTTCCGAGGACGATCCGGACTCGCTCATCTCCACCCAGATCCGGTACTGGTCGCGCGAACTCGCTGGTCTGCCCGACGAATTGGTGCTGCCGTCGGACCGGCCGCGCCCGCCCGCGCAGTCGTTCCAGGGCAAGGCGTTCCGGTTCGAGATCTCGCCGGATCGGCACGTGCGCTTGCAGGAGCTGGCGCGGGCAGGCAATGCGTCGTTGTTCATGGTCGTGCACGCGGCGTTGGCGGTATTGCTTGCGCGGTTGTCCGGGACCGACGACATTGCGGTGGGTACCCCGATCGCGGGGCGTGGTGAGCGTGAGCTCGATGATCTGATCGGTATGTTCGTCAATACCTTGGTGTTCCGCACCAACGTCGACGGTGGTGCGCGATTCAGTGATCTGCTCGCGGATGTGCGGGAGCGCGATCTGGAGGCGTTCGCGCACGCCGATGTGCCGTTCGAGCGGTTGGTCGAGGTGCTCAATCCGGTGCGTTCGACCGCCCGCAATCCGCTGTTCCAGGTGGGTCTGGCGTTCCAGAATCTGGCCGAGACGACATTCGAACTTCCCGGGTTGACTGTCAGTGCGGTCGATTTCGAGTTGCAGCTCGCCAAGTTCGATTTGCAGCTGACCATGCACGAGACCCAGGACGATGCGGGTGAGCCGGCTGGTATTTCGGCTGAGTTCACCTATGCGCTCGATCTGTTCGATGAGCGTACGGTTGCGGCGTTTGCCCAGCGTCTGGATCTGATTTTAGCGGCGGTCATCGCTGATCCCACCGTGTCGGTCGGCGATATTCCGCTGCTCGATGAGCGGGAAACCGAACTGTCCCTGCAGGAGTGGAACGACACCGAACGCGACCTCGGCACGGTGGCCACTTTGGTGGATGTGTTTGCGGCGCAGGTGCGTGCGACGCCGGATGCCGTGGCGATCGTGGACCCGGCGGATGGTGTGTCGCTGACTTACGCGGAATTCGCTGGTCGGGTGCACCGGCTGGCGCGCAGGTTGATCGAACTGGGTGTCGGCCCGGAAACGCTTGTCGGGCTCGGCCTGCGGCGTTCGGTGGATCTGGTCGTCGCGGCGTACGCGGTCCATGAGGCGGGCGGCGGGTATGTGCCGCTGGATCTGGACCAGCCCGCCGAGCGGATCAACTATGTGCTCGAGTCGGCGGTGCCGATATGTGTGCTGACCACCTCGCACGATGGGTTCGATGGCGGTGGGCTGCCGACGCTGTCCATCGATGAGCTGGACCTGTCCGGGTATTCGGACGCGCCGATTGCGGAGACCGAGCGAGTCGCGGTGTTGCGGCCGCAGCACCCTGCCTACGTTATCTTCACCTCGGGATCGACAGGACGGCCGAAGGGTGTGGCGGTGCCGCACGCCGCCGTGGTGAATCAGATCCGCTGGATCACCGGCGAATACGGCATCGGTGCCGACGACGTCGTGCTGTTCAAGACCCCGGCGACCTTCGATGTGTCGGTGTGGGAGCTGTTCGGCCCGCTGAGCACAGGTGGCCGGATCGTTGTCGCGAGCCCGGATGGTCATCGCGACCCGGAGTATCTGGTCGATGTGATCGCCGCCGAGCGGGTCACTATGACCTCGTTTGTGCCGTCGATGCTGACCGTGTTTGCGGGCAGTGTCGAGGCTGCCGGTGTCGGTGAAGCGGCGTTGGCGTCGTTGCGGGTGCTGTTTGTCGCCGGTGAGGCTTTCACAGGTGACGCGGTCGCCGCCATTCGCCGGGTCAGCTCGGCGGCACTGTACAACCTGTACGGTCCAACGGAATTCACCGTGCACGCGACGCATGGCCCGGTGGCTGCGGGGGTCGTGGGTGCTGTTCCGATCGGTCTGCCGGTGTGGAACGCGCAGGCTTACGTGCTCGATGCGCGACTGCATCCGGTGCCGCCGGGTGTCGGGGGTGAGCTGTATCTGGCGGGTGCCCAGCTGGCCCGTGGTTACTTCGGCCGGGCCGACCTGACTGCGGATCGTTTCGTGGCCGACCCGTTCGGCGCCCCTGGCGCGCGGATGTACCGTACCGGCGACCTGGTTACCCGGGACAACACCGGCGCCATCGAGTACCTGGGCCGCACCGACTTCCAGGTGAAGCTGCGCGGTCTGCGCATCGAGCTCGGCGAGGTCGAAACCGCGCTCACTACCTTCGATTCTGTGGCCCAATCGGTCGCCATGGTGCGCTCGGACGCGCGCACCGGCGATCACCTGGTCGGCTATGTCGTGCCTGCCGCAGGCGCGGTGATCGAGGTCGAGCAGCTGCGCGCGCACCTGGCGAGGGTGCTGCCGTCGTATATGGTGCCTTCGGCGTTCGTGGTGCTGGATGCGCTGCCGTTGAGCGTCAACGGCAAGCTGGATCGAAAGGCATTGCCGGAGCCGGAGTTCGAGGCGCGGGCGTTCCGTGCTCCCTCGACGCTGATCGAGGAGATCGTCGCGAGTGTGTTCGCGGATGTGCTCGGGATCGAGCGTGTCGGCGTCGATGACGACTTCTTCGCTCTCGGCGGCAACTCCCTGATCGCCACCCAAGTCACCGCACGCCTCGGCGAGGCGTTGAATACGGGTGTCCCGGTGCGGTTGTTGTTCGAAGCGCCGACTGTGGGCGCTCTTGCGGTTCGGGTCGAGCAGCAGGCGGGCACCGTCGGACGTGTGCCGTTGGTGGCGGGTCCGCGGCCGGAGCGTATTCCGTTGTCGTTGGCGCAGCAGCGGATGTGGTTCCTCAACCGTTTCGATGCGGGGTCGGCGGCTTACAACATTCCGATCGCAGTGCGGTTGACCGGTGCGCTGGACGTGCAGGCACTGCGTGCCGCGATCGCGGACCTGGTGGGCAGGCACGAGGTCCTGCGCACCGTGTACCCGGCGGCTGACGGTGACCCGGCGCAGGTGATCCTGCCGCCGACCGCGGCGAACCTGTCGCTCGAGGTGCGGGCCATCGCACCTGCGGATATCGAATCCGCTGTGGTGGAATTGATTTCGATGCCGTTCGACGTCACCGGCGAGGTGCCGGTGCGTGTCGCGCTGTTCGAGATCGAGGGCGCCGGATCAACTCCCGAATATGTGATCGCCATGGTGGTGCACCACATTGCCGGTGACGGCTCGTCGGTCGGGCCGCTGGTGCGTGATCTGATGACCGCCTATGTCTCTAGGTCGACGGGAGAGGCGCCGAACTGGTCGCCGCTGGCGGTGCAGTACGCCGACTTCAGCATCTGGCAGCGCGAACTGCTCGGCCGCGAGGACGATCCGACTTCGTTGATGTCCAGCCAGGTGGCCTACTGGCGGACGGCTCTGGCGGATCTGCCCGAACAGTTGGATCTGCCCACCGATCGGCCGCGACCGGCGACACAGTCGTTCGCGGGCGGCACCGTGCGGGTCGGCATCGACGCCGATGTCCATCGCGGTTTGGTCGAGGTGGCCCAGTCCGAGGGCGCGACCTTGTTCATGGTCGTGCACACAGCACTCGCGGTGCTGCTCGCGCGGTTGTCGGGCACCGACGACATTGCGATCGGTACGCCGATAGCAGGTCGTGGCGAGGCCGCGCTGAACGATCTGATCGGCACGTTCATCAACACGCTGGTGTTCCGCAGCCAGGTGGATCCCGGTGAGGCGTTCACCGAGCTGCTCGAGCGTCAGCGCGATCGGGACATCCAGGCGTTCGCCAACGCGGATGTGCCCTTCGAGCGGTTGGTCGAGGTGCTCAACCCGGCGCGGTCGACGGCGCGGCATCCGCTCTTCCAGGTGGGTCTTTCTTTCCAGAACCTTGGCTTGACCAAGTTGGAGTTGCCCGGACTGACGGTTTCGGGGGTGGAGTACGACAGCGGAATCTCGCAGTTCGACCTGCATCTGATCCTCACCGACACCTACGACGAGTCGGGGACGCCTGCGGGCATGGCCGGCGTGTTCACCTACGCCACAGATCTGTTCGACCGCGACACCGTCGAGGGGTTCGCGGATCGTTTCCTGCGTCTGCTCGGCGCCGTCATCGCCGCACCGCAGACCGCGGTGGGTGATCTGGAACTGCTCGCGCACACGGAGCGGGAACGCACCCTCGTCGACAGGAACGACACTGCGCACGAGCTGGCGCCAGAGTTGTTGCTCGACGGTTATCGGCGGACCGCCGCGGCGCATCCGGATGCGGTCGCGGTGTCCTATGAGGGCACGGAGCTGACCTACCGGGAATTCGATCAGCGGGTGAACAAGCTTGCGCGCCTGCTGATTTCGCAGGGCGTCGGCGCGGAATCGTTGGTCGGTCTTGCGGTACGGCGTTCGCTCGATCTGGTTGTCGGAATGTATGCGATCGTGACCGCCGGCGGTGCGTATGTGCCGTTGGATCCGGATCACCCTGCCGAGCGCATCGAGCACATCCTGGATACGGCGCAGCCCGCCTGCGTGTTGACCACAACGGTGGACCAGGTTCCGGTGCCGCAGGGCGAGGTGGTCTTCCTCGATACCGCCGACCTCGACGGGTACTCGGGCGAGCCGGTGGGCGCGGAGGAACTGCTGCGGCCGGTGTCGCAGGCGAATCCCGCGTACGTGATCTTCACGTCGGGTTCGACCGGTCGGCCGAAGGGTGTCGCGGTTTCGCACGCGGCGATCGTCAATCAGATCGAGTGGATGCTGGCGGAGTACCCGCTGGGTCCGGATGATGTGTATCTGCAGAAGACCGCGACGACGTTCGATGTGTCGCTGTGGGGCTACTTCATGCCGCTGCGCGCCGGGGCGAAGCTGGTCGTCGCCACCCACGACGGCCACCGGGACCCGGCTTACGTCGCGGACATGATCGCGACCCATCGGGTGACCGTCACCGACTTCGTGCCCTCGATGCTGTCGGTCTTCGCGGCACAGTCGGCGCCGGGTTCGTACCCGACCTTGCGGGATGTGTTCGTGATCGGTGAGGCGCTGCCGCCGGAAACGGTGACGGCGTGGCAGACGGTGTCGGATGCGGCGTTGCACAACCTGTACGGTCCGACCGAGG
>NZ_JBKOQN010000079.1:0-8960 GCF_046764895.1 Nocardia sp. CWNU-33
GCACTCATCGCCCTGGCCCGCCGCCTTATCGACGTCATCTGGGCGCTCATCCGCGACAACCGCACCTTCACCATCGAGGCACCAGCCCCGATCAGCGCTGCGGCTTGACACCATCATTGAAACTCCTCGTGATTCGAATATCCAGCGGCGTGATCTGGGTGTTGGATCGTACTCTAGCTGACGGATCACTCGGTCGGTCAGCTTGCCTTCGGCCACGATGTAATAGGCTTCGATCTCATGGCAACTACGGAGTCCGCGCAGCGATCGGGCGAGCTGGCCCGCGCGAAGATCGTCGGCGTCGCCGTCGAGCATTTCGCGCGGTACGGGTATCAAGGCAGCTCGTTGGCGCGTATTGCCGCCGAAGTGGGTATCTCGCAATCGGGTCTGCTGCACCACTTCTCGAGCAAGGCGTCGTTGCTGCAGGCGGTACTCGGTGCGCGTGACCTTCGGGATCTAGCGGCGACGAATACCGATCTCGGCGACTTCGCGGACATGGACTTCGACGCGCTGCTGGCGTTTCTCACCCGCGTGGTACGCAACAACGCCGACAATCGTGACCTCGTGCAATTGGCACACATCACCGCGGCCGAGGCGACCGGCCCCGGGCACCCCGCGCACGATTGGGTGGTCGGTCGGTTGAAATTTCTGCAGTCGCTGACCGGTGATGCGCTGCGTCGAAGTATCGATGCGGGTGAGATTCGCGCCGATGTCGACATTCGGGCCGTCACCGAATGCCTCATCGCCATGTCGGAGGGGCTGGAGAATCAATGGCTGCTCGATCCTGAGGTCGACATGGTCGGATCGTTCGAGCGGTTCGTCGCACAGCTGCGCCGATCGGTGGCGCCGGTCGGCTGACTCGCTGGCGCATTCTCGGTGGTGGAATGCCGCGCCCGACTAGCTGACTGATCACTCGGTCAGCTAATAGGCTCTGTGAAAACCACTGAAGAGGAACCGTATGTCCCACGAATTTCGATCCCCATGGCTCCCGGCGGTGTGCGCCGCCCTGATTGCCGCAGCGGCGGCGACAGCCGCAGCGCAGACTCCCGAGCAGTGCGAGGATCCGGGTGGTCGACTGTGTGGTCGGCGAGTCCGTCAGATGCCACCCCGCTCGATGGCTCGGACGCCACCCCGAGCGGCCAGACCTATCGCGTCGTGGTCACCCCGCATCGTGGTGGTGAGAGTGTGCGGATCCGGCTTAGTAACCGATTCGGCAGCGAGCCGGTCACGTTCGATCGGGTAACTATCGCCCGCCAGTCCCATGGCGCGGATGTTGAACCGGATTCCTTGCGGCCCTTGACATTCGGCGGTGGCTACCCGACCGGAACGGCGCAGCCGGGCGCCGATATCGTGACCGACCCTGTCCCGATCTCCGTCACGGGCTTCCAGCCGCTCGCGGTGACCATGTACACCGACCGTGCCGCGCGGCGGATCACCGGACATGCCCTCGGGAATGCGACGAGCTACTACACGGACTCGGCGCATGGCGACCACACCGGCGATCTCGTCGGCACGACCTTCGCTCGCACCACGACCCGCGTCCCGTATGTCGCGCAGCTGGATGTCCTAGCACCGCAACCGGTCTCGACGATCGTCGCCTTCGGTGACTCGATCACCGACGGCCATGTCGCCGCCGACTTCCTGAGCTTCCCGCAACTCGAAGGCGTAGTTGACCGCAACGTGCGGTATCCCGACTTCCTGCAACGCCGCCTCGACGATGTGGGCGCGGCAATCGCCGTGGCGAACGCAGGGATCGGGGGCAATCGGCTACTGGCGAACGGCCTGTTCCCCGAGCACGGGCCGGCGGGGGAGTCGCGGATCGACGCGGATGTGCTCGCGCTGTCGGGCGTGACCGACGTGATCGTCGATATCGGAATCAATGACCTGGGTACCCCGATCGGCGCGTCGTACGAGCAACTCGTCGCCGGATACACCCGCATCATCGACCGATTCCATCGAGCCGGAGTGCGCGTGCACCTCGCGACTCTGGCCCCCGCGTCGAACGCCTTCGCCGATGGGATGACCAGCTTCCCGCCGTCGGACCCGGTCCGCATCCGGGTCAACTCCTGGATCCGATCTCAACCTCTCGCCGACAGCGTCATCGACTTCGATGCGGCACTGCGTGATCCGAAGAACCCCAGCGTGCTCGACCTCAGGTACGCGAGCGCCGACAACCTCCATCCCAGCTCGGCTGGATATCAGCGGATGGCGGAGACTGTCGATCTGGCCCCATTCGCGAGCGGCCCCCTGCGCTGTCGGCGATAGTTCCGGGAGGAGAACGGCTTACGGTCCTGGGGTATGTGCCAGCAGCCTTTGGGGCCGTAGGAATTTCACCTGTTGCCTGCTTGCCGCTGCCGACGGCAGCGGCGCATCGTGAAGATGTGGAAGTAGTGAAGATTCGTCCCTCGTGGTCGGCCGGGCCTGCCTGCAACGGTGCCGCTGCTGTCGCGGCGTTCGAGGGAGGAGGGGGCCTGCGCGGCACATTGATCGGCGACGGAACTGCCCTCGCCGACGGCCTCTCGACGGGCTCGAACGGTCTCGGTGGCCGATTGCACTTGGATAGCGGCAGGCGGGCGGCTAGTTCGAGTAGTGCGCGGTTGGTATGGCGCTTCGACTCATGGCAGCTGATGATTCCGCGCAGAACGACAGCCCGCGGACGGGACGTCGAGGAGAGTGCCTCCGAGAAGACTCTGCAGCCGGCCCGTTTCCTTGATCGTTGTCAGGCGCTATCGGGTGGCCCGAGCGGAACCCGGCCGACGGCGCGGCCCTGGTTGTCGAGTAGCCAGCCCATTCGCTTGGCGGTATGGAGGGCGATCGTGCGGTCCTTCACTGCCAGTGTCGAGAAGCGGTCGGCCAGCGATGCCTCGAATCCATCGATTCCGTGCAGCCCGTGTAGCAGCACTTGGACCAGCAGGTTGTGTGGACCGCTGACCGAGACGCACATCCGAACCTGCTCGAGCCGCGCCAGCGCCTGGCCGGTGGCTTCGAGTTCGTTGTGCGGCACGGACATCCGGTAGATGACCGTCGTCGGCAGGCCCGCAAGCGGGTAGGCCAGATCACAGCGCAGCGTGATCTCACCGTCACGGATCATCCGCGCCAGCCTGCGGCGAGCGGTGTGCTCGCTCATGCCTGTCGTCGCGGCGAGCGCGGTGTAACTGAGGCGGCCGTCAGCGCCGAGTGCTGTCAGTAGTGCTTGGTCCTCGACGGATGGCCGGTTGCTCGGGTGGGTGCTGTAGGTGGTTCGTCGCGGTGGTCGTGGTGCGGACAGCTCCGCACGCTGAGCTGGTTCCATCGCGCGGATCCGCCAGTCGCCGCCTTCGCCGTACAGGGTTATTCCGACCCTGGTCCGGGTTGATCGGACGCCGTCGAGGCTGCCGATGCCGCGTCGGGTCCAGCGACCGAGGGTGGGCAGGTCCGCGGCGGTGACCGACAGCAGCAGGTCGAAGTCCCCTGTGGTCTCGTCCACGGTGAACACCCAAGGCAGCGTGGCCGCCGCCGCGCTGACGGCTTCGAGCGCCCGCGGGCGGCATCGCACTTCGACGAAGGCCACGGTCGAGGTCTTCGCCGACTCGTACGCGGTGACCCAGGCCAGCCCATTGACCCGCAGGCGCTCCCAGCGGCGCGCGACGGTGGTCGCGTCCATCCCCAGTGCGCTGCCGATCTGCGACCATGACGCGCGCGGCGCTGCTTGCAAGGCATCGATCACCGCAAGATCGAGCTCGGCGAAGCTGGAATCGGGCAGGAATTCCGATTCAGTGTCGCTTTCCGGCGCGTTCTGGGGTGAAACACTCATGGACCAGATTGTAGGGATACCGCGCGACCGGTGTCGATTTGGGCCGTGCGAGAAGGGTGCCGAATCGGACCTTCTCTGTCGTTATCCTGCGTCACACCACCAAATTAGGCGAATTCCGGCAGCCATCGCGGATTTCGTGATAGGTCAGGTAGTCACGAACCATGACATATCTCAGCGGCACCGATGACCTCGCCTACCTGAGCGCGACCGACGCTCAACGTCTCTTCACCGCCCGGGAACTGTCTCCGGTCGAACTGATGAACGCGGTGATCGAGCGCACCGAAAAGGTCGAACCTACGGTGAACGCCTTCACCGAACGACTCTTCGAGCAAGCCCTCACCCAAGCCGTCCATGCCGCAGACCGCTACCTCGGCAAGAATGGCCTGACGCCGCGGCCGCTGGAGGGCGTGCCGATCGCCGCCAAGGAGAAGCACGCCATCGCCGGGCGCACCCTTACGGATGGGTCACTGGCAAACGCGGGCACCATCGCCACCGAGAACGCACCGATCATCGAGCGAATCCAGTATGCGGGCGGCATCATTCACGCCAGGACGACCACGCCGGAACTCTGTCTCGCCACCTACACCCATTCCCGGATGTGGGGCGTGACTCGCAATCCGTGGAACCCCGATTTCACTCCGGGTGGTTCCTCTGGCGGATCGGCAACGTCACTCGCCGCGGGCACCTCGCTACTGGCCACAGCGTCCGATATCGGCGGCTCCACTCGAATTCCCGCCGCGTTCACTGGCACAGTCGGTTTCAAGGCGCCCTACGGTCGGGTTCCTGGGCACGGAGTGCTCCCCGCCGACCATTACCGCGGCGACGGCCCGATCGGGCGCACGGTCGATGATGTCATTGCGTTGCAGAACGTCCTGGCCGGGCCCGACCCGCGCGACCATACATCGATCGGCCCGAAATATGTTCTGCCGACCGAGTACGACGCCGTCAGCGGTATGCGCATCGCACTCTGCGTAGGTCTGGGCGAATACCGAATTCATCCCGAAGTCGAGGCCAATACCCGCGCGACGGCACAAGCGCTGGCGGACGCAGGCGCGATTGTCGAGGAGATCGGCCTGTCATGGACGCACCTCGACATCCTGACGTCGATCGCCGGTCATTTTTCCACCATTTTCGGGGCCATCGTCGTCGAATACGCGCAGCAGCAGCCCGACAAGTTGTGCGACTACACCCTGGCCTATGCCGAGCTGATGAAGGTTGTCGGCTCACAATTCAGCTACATCGACGCATTGCGCGCGGAGAAGCGGTTGCAGTCACAGCTCGCCGAGGCCATGGCCGGATTCGATGCCTTGGTGTGCCCGACGACAGCCGTACCCGGCTGGCATGCCGGCGATACTCTCAGCGGTGAGCGCGTTGTCGTCAACGGCGAGGAGGTCTGCGACACCCTGTGGTCGTCGATGACTTTGCCCTTCAATATCAACAACCGCTGCCCGGTCCTCAACGTGCCCTCCGGTCACTCCAGTTGGGGCATTCCCACTGGCATACAGATCGTCGGCCATCCCTACGACGACGCCACCGTGTTCCGCATCGGCAAAACGCTCGAATACGCACAGCAGTGGTCGTACACCCCAGATCGCCGTCCGACGCTGTAGCCGACGCCGAGCGAATCCGCCTCGGTGCGATCCATGCAGGCCGATGTCGTGTCGGATCTCTGCGTATTGACGGCCACCTTGCCGGTATCCGGCTTTTTCGTGGCGTTCTGTGGCGTGGCACCCATTCTGACAGCTCTTGAATTTTCGGCAACGGAGGCCATAAGGCATGTTGCGAACCACTCGCATCACAGTATTGCTGCTGTTCGCGGCATGGACGGTCGACTACATCGACCGGATCGTCATCAACTACGCCCTCACGCCGATCGGACTCGACCTGCAGTTGGATCACACCCAGCGTGGACTGGTCGTCTCGGTCTTCTTCCTCGCCTATGCCGCGATGCAACTGCCAGGTGGGTTTCTCGCCGACCGCTACGGTGCGCTGACCATGTGCGGCATCGGGCTGCTCGGATGGTCGATATTCACCGGGCTGAGCGCGCTGGCGTGGTCGTTTTCGGCGCTGCTTGCTATGCGATTCCTGTTCGGTCTCGTGCAAGGCGTCTTTCCGGCCGCGGCGCTCAAGACGCTGGCCGAGCGCACTCTGCCCGAACAGCGGACGACAGCGAGTGGGTGGACCAACTCGTCCAACGCCGTCGGGATGCTGCTGGCCGCGGTGATCGGTGGGACGTTGTTGCCCGCGGTGGGATGGCGGGCGATGTTCGCGGTCATCTCGGTGCTCGGTGTCCTTGTCGTGCTGGCTTGGCGGCGATGGATGCCGAAGCCGTTGCCGAACAACGATATCGATGCAGCGTCGCAGCTGCCGGATCGGCAGGCGGCCAAGGTGGTCCGGCGTTCCCCTGCGCTGCTGGGGTTCGCGGTCATGTTCTTCGGCTACGACGCATTGGTGTGGGGTGTCAGTGCGTGGATCCCGACCTTTCTCAATGAGCAGCGCGGGCTGACGCTCAGTCAGATCGCGCTGATCACGCTCCCTTCGACGGCGATGGGCGCGCTCGGCGCGCTCGCAGGGGCCTGGCTGTCGGATCGGCTTGGTGGAAATCCCGGGCTGATCGTCGTACCGGCGATGACTGCCACTGCTGCTTTGTTGTTCGTGCTACCGCGGACCGGATCGACCGCCGCGTTCGTCGTGGTGGGAACGGTGATCAGCGGGATAGCGGGTCTGTGCTACATGCCGGCGTTCGCCGTCGTGCTGCGGGCACTGCCGAGTTCACTCATCGGATCGGCCGCGGCAGTGATCCTTTTCGGTGGCCAATTCGCGGGTGTGCTCGCACCGTCGCTGTTCGGGATCATCGTCGACCACGCCTCATATGAAGTGGCTTTCGAAGCAATGGCGATTGCACCGCTGGTGACTGTCATGGCCGCGATGTGGGTGCCGCAGACCGCGCAGGCGTTCCGCGCGTCCATTCCGGGCCTCGATCCCGTCCATACGAATACCCATGTCCCTACAGACACGAAGGAAACACTCGGATGAGCTCTACGCCTGAAACCCTTGTCGAACTGGAAGATATGTCGATGGTCATCGGATCTGTCGACGACCACTGGCAGCAGGTATACCGGCGGTTGCACGCGCATCCGGAGCTGTCGGGGGCGGAGTTCGAGACCGCGCGGCTGGTGGCGAGCGAGCTGCGCTCGATGGCTGGCTGGGAGGTGACCGAAGGTGTCGGCGGCACCGGTGTCGTCGGTGTCCTGCGCGGTGGGCCCGGACGCGTGATCTGGCTGCGTGCCGATATGGACGCGCTGCCGGTCCAGGAGGACACCGGTCTGGACTACACCTCGACCACCCCTGGCGTGATGCACGCGTGCGGACACGATATCCACGTCACCGCTCTACTGGCCGCGTGCGCCGAACTGGCGACCGAGGACACCTTGTCGGGCACGATCGTCGCCATCTTTCAGCCAGCCGAAGAAACTGGCGCGGGTGCGAAGGGCATGCTCGAAGATGGCTTGCTGGAGCGCTTTCCGCGTCCGGACATCTGCCTTGGCCAGCATGTCGGCCCGCTGCCCGCGGGGCTGATCGTGACCCGCGGCGGGCCTTTGATGGCGGCTTCCGACTCGATCCGCGTCTTGATATCCGGTCGCGGCGGACACGCCTCCACCCCCCACCTGGCCGTCGATCCGCTGTCGATGGCGGCCTCGCTGGTATTGCGCCTACAGTCGCTGACCGCGCGGCAGGCCGCCCTGCCTGCCTCGCCCGTCCTCACCGCCGGAGCGCTGCACGCTGGAACTCGCGCGAATATCATCGCCGAATCGGCCGAAATACTGTTGAGCCTGCGCACATTCACCCCCAGCTCACGGCGACGCATGATCGAGGACATTCAACGGATCAGCGCCGCGGAGTCGAAAGCCGCTGGAGCGCCTAGCGATCCGTTGATCGAGGTCTTCGACAGCTTCCCGCTGACGGTCAACACCCCAGCCGACACCGAGCGCGTGATAGCCGAACTCGCCGCAGGCGGCCTGCCGGTCTTCCCGCTGCCCAATCCGATCACGGGCAGCGAAGATTTCGGTATGCTCGCCACCGCCGCGACCTGCCCTTCGGTGTTCTGGCACATCGGCGGAATCGACCCGTCCCGCTACACACCTGAGGATCAGCAGCAGATTCTGGAGGCAGGCTCCCTGCCATCCCGGCTGCCCACCAACCATTCCCCGCACTTCGCACCCGACCCGCGGCTGGCGTTGCCTCCCATGGTCGCCGCGCTGGTCACCGCGGCCCGCTCCGAACTCGCCGTCGCCGCCGCGTGCTAACCGATCCGGACGGGATGGTCACATGTCCCGGACCGGCGGAGGTCATCCTGACAGTTCGGTGCCGATGGGTCGTTCGGTCAGTGATCGCGTCGCGCGCGGCGATCAGAGTCGGCGCAGCCTATGCGCCGATCAACCGTCAGTACCGCCGATATGCGTGCGGGCTTGTCGCAGCCAACGAGAAGGTCGAGAGCCGCTGTCGAGGTTCCGGAAATCTGCTGCCTTGTGCTGGCGATTCTGAGCGTGCCTAGAGCTTGCCAAGACGGGCCGATACTCGGGGAGCGCGCGACGCGCCCCCGCGTACCTTCAGCGCGGATGCGACGAACTGCGTCTGCCGCACGCCGGGCACCTCCGACCGCCGTGCCCCGTAGCAACGCAACAGCCAGCAGACATAGAGCACGTTCCGTGCGCACCGCTTCCCGGAACTGCTCGACTTCCACGACTTGGCTTGCTCGTCGTCGTCTTCGCTGATGTCATCGGTGGGGGCGCTTCACCAGCACGATTACGTTGCGCGGCAAGGCGCCCTGGTCGACGTAGGACTGTACGACCATGTCCAAGGTCGTACAGGTGGAACGAACCGTCACAGGCTTGACGCCGCTCGCAATTTGATTGGTCTCCGCGTTGCTTTGCCAGGACGTACACGGCACCGAACTACGTGCCGCGCATTTGCGGCCGCAGTCGTCAGAACGGGAAGACCCACTACCGGAAGAGGGTTCGACTTCATACCTTGACGCCGATCCACCGAGCAAACGCATCGAGGCTGCCCACCCGGCGGCGCATGGGTCGAGCCGAGCATCCACGCCCGCGCGTTCCCACTGTTGCGCATAGCCGGCACGTGGTGACTCGCCACGTCGCTGCCGCGGCAG
>NZ_JBKOQN010000008.1:0-26653 GCF_046764895.1 Nocardia sp. CWNU-33
ACTCATCGCCCTGGCCCGCCGCCTTATCGACGTCATCTGGGCGCTCATCCGCGACAACCGCACCTTCACCATCGAGGCACCAGCCCCGATCAGCGCTGCGGCTTGACACCATCATTGAAACTCCTTCACTTTCCCGCCGATCACGGCCACGCTACGGACTGCGGCCATGACAGTCATCGCGCCGCCGAGGGACACACCGTCCCCCACGCGGGGGACGCGCGGCGCACCGTCCGAGGGCAGAGTTGACGCACAGCAGCTCCGGCGAGGTGCGTCGGCGGCTGGGTAGGATCGCCCGCGAACAACTCGGCCGGTATCGGTGCGTTCGTCGGATCGGGCCGACCGATACTGCCGGATGATGTGGGAGGTGGCGGCCGGTGGACGTGAGCAGGTCGTTGGCCCGCCAGTCGCTGGTGGTCGCGGTGGTCGCCGCGACGATCGACACTGTGGTCCTGGCCCTGTGCGGCGTCTTCGCCGTAGCGCCGTGGCAGGCGACCGCAGTGGCGGTCGGTGTCGCCGCCGCCGATCTCGCCCTGGCCGCGCCGCCGCGTACCGCAGGCATCGTTGCGGTCGGCCAGGTTGCCCTGAGACTGCTCGAGGCGCTACTGCTGCATCGGCACGGCTTCGCGGCACGATTCGCGGATGTCGGGTTCCTGGTCGCCGGTTATCGCGCAGGCGCGTGGATGACGGGCCCGACATCCGTTTCGACAGTCCTCACACTGTGCTCCGGTTTCGCGGGCGCGCACCTGCTCGTCGGCAGCACCACCTCACACGACTGGCGGCTGCTGCTTGCGACGACGGTGTCGGTGGGTGTGGTGCCCTGGTTGGTCGGCCGATACACCGCGGCACGTGGCGCGTATATCGCAGAGCTCGAGCAGCAAGCGCAGTTGCGCAAGCAGGAACAGCAGGCCGCGCTCGAGCGCGCGGTCGCCGATGAACGCGCCGCCATCGCGCGCGATCTGCATGACGTGATTTCCCACCATGTCAGTGCCATCGGCATCCATGCGGGCGCCGCGCGAATCGCCCTTGCCGACTCCGGAAATGGTCCGGCCACCAAGTCTTTGACCGCGGTGGAAACGAGTAGCAGGGCCGCGATGGTCGACCTGCGTCGGCAACTGGATCTGCTGCACGGCCGCGACGACGACGGCCGGCGCCAACCCGGGCTTGCCGATATCGACGGCCTGATCGAGCACGTGCGCTCGGCCGGGATGACGGTCGAAGTCACCGTATGTGGGTCAGCCGTGCCACTGCCGGATTCGCTGAACATCACCCTCTATCGAATCGTGCAGGAAATGTTGACCAACGCACTACGCCACGGCGATGGCGAAAACGCATGGCTGGATGTGGAATACCGGCCGAACCTGATCATGATCGAAACGACGAATCCGATCATGGCGGGCACGGCGATCGACAACGCCTCGATGCCGCGCGGCATCGGTGGCATCCGACGACGCGCCGAACTCTTCGGCGGCGAGCTCCGGTGCGGTCCACAGTCGAATAGAACTCGTTGGCACAGTGCGGTTTCGGTCCCGATCGGAGGATCGTGAACGCACCGATTCGAGTATTGATCGCCGACGACCACAGCATGTTCCGCTCCGGCCTGCGCGCCGTCGTCGACAGCCAGGCGGATCTCGACTGTGTCGCCGAGGTGAGCGAGGGCCGGGCCGCGATCGCCGAAATCGCCAGGCTGCGACCGGATGTCGCGATCCTCGATGTGCGGATGCCGAAGCTGGACGGGCTCGCCGCCACCGAGGTCATCGTCGCCGCAGGCGGCACCCGTGTCCTCGTGCTCACCACCTATGACAGCGATGCCAACCTCTACCGCGCCCTGCAGGCAGGTGCGAGCGGCTTCCTGCTGAAAAGCCTTCCGCCGGAAGAACTCGTCGCCGCGATCCGGATCGCGGCTCGCGGCGACGCTCTGATCGATCCGTCGATGACCCGCCGCTTGGCGACGCGGTTCGCGGGCAGCCTCGCGCCGCCACGCACTCCGCCGCAGGTGCAGCAGCTCACCGCACGGGAGCACGAAGTGCTGCTACTGCTCGCCGACGCGCGCAGCAACGCCGAGATCGCCTCGTTGCTCGGCGTCGGTGAGGAGACGGTCAAGACCCATGTCTCCCGCATTCTCGCCAAACTCGGTGTCCGCGACCGGATTCACGCGGTCGTGTTCGCCCACAAGCACAGGCTGGTCCCCGCCGGCCCGTCACAGCACTGATCGATCTGGGCTCCCCACACGGCGCGGGTGCCGGAGTCACCCACTCGATACGCCTGCGTGCAGGCCGCGATGCCACAGCCGACCGCCAGTACCGCGAGGAGGGCGGTGAGGGCCCGGGTCGGCGGCTTGTCGCGTTCCTCGCGCAGATGAATAGCGAGGAGCAGCGCAGCGACCAGCAGCAGCGGGACGACGAAGTAGATCATCGTTCGGCCGAGGTCGGCGTGGGTCTCGATGGCGGGTGAGGAACCGAGTCGATGCTGGAGTGATGCACCGGCGTCGGTGGTGAGCGGAGTCAGCGCGACCGTCACCGCCGCGAGGGCGGTGACCAGCCAGATCAATCGGCGACGCGCCGCGGGCCATAACCCGGACAGTATCAACAATGCCGAGGTCAACGGCACGAACACCACGATCACATGAACCAACAGCACGTGGGCGGGCAAACCGTTGATCGTCGACATGAGGGCATCTCCTCGGTTCTCGACCGCTGCCGCGGTATCGGCCCAAGTATCTCCCTCACCTCACGCTGTACGGCGGTGCACGGTTCATCGACGTGTCAGGAATATGACGAGGACTCGAACCGGACCGACCGCTGGCCGGAAAAGTCGCCTATGTGACGGGCGCCGCTCGCGGACAGGCCGTTCGCATGCGATCCACCTTGCCCGCGCAGGCGCCGACATCGTCGCCGTCGATGCCTGTGCGCAGATCGCGACGTTCAGTGGCTACCCGATGGCCGAACCGGGGGACCTCGCGGAAACCGCACACCTTGTCGAAGCCGAAGGTCGCAAGATATTCACCGCGCAGGTCGACGTGCGACAAGGGCTTCCTCGCTCGGTGAGACCAGGTCGGTGCCCGGCCAGGTCCGTCCGCGCCCACCTCTTGCGATGACAATGGGCGGTGTGAATGTGACATGAACGGGGTGATCACGCCGGGCCTCGGGCTGGCCGTGGTGTGCACGATCATGGTCGCCGGCGCGGTGGTGGTGTATCTGGCCGCTGGGCTCGGCGATGCGGCAACCGTGCCGCGCGCGGCACTGCGCGGCACAGCTCAATTGGCGGTTATCGCGCTGGTCCTGGCCGCCGCACTCGCGCACTTGTGGTCCTCGATCGTGGTGCTGGTGGTGATGTTCGGCGCGGCGGTCGTGACTTCGGCACGGCGCTCGAACGCCGGTCGGTCGGCGGCGTGGTTGGCGCTTGCGATCGGATGCGGGCTCGGCAGCGTGTTGCCGTTGCTGCTCGTCAGTGGTGTTGTCCCGTTCGAGAGTGTGGCGTTGGTTCCGATCGGCGGCATCGTGCTCGGTGGGACCATGACCGCGACCTCGTTGGCCGCCAGGCGAGCGCTCGATGCGATCGAGCAGCGGTGGGGTGAGGTCGAAGCCGCGCTGAGCTTGGGATTGAGCGAACGCGACGCACGGCTGGAGGTGGCCCGGCCGACCGCGGCGGACGCTTTGCTCCCCGGCGTGGACCAAACCCGCACCGTCGGCCTCGTCACCCTGCCCGGTGCCTTCGTCGGCGTCCTGATCGCGAGCGGCTCGGCCATCCAGGCGGGAGCCGTGCAGATCCTCGTGCTGATCGCCCTGCTCCTCGCGCAATCATGTGCCGTCGCGATCACGATCGAACTCGTCTCCCGAACCAAGATCCGCCGGGCGACCAGACGGGGAGTCGGCCGCACTTCGTCCCGGTGATGCCACGCATCTGGCGTTCGATAATCGTGTCCGGCTCGAGAAGCCTCCAGCAGCAGTGATCGGTCGGCCACGCTTCGGTCGCCTTCGACCGTGCGGACTGCGCTTCCAGCGCACAGAAAAATGGCCCGGAACTGTGCGTTCCGGGCCATTTGCCTTTGTAGCGGGGACAGGATTTGAACCTGCGACCTCTGGGTTATGAGCCCAGCGAGCTACCGAGCTGCTCCACCCCGCGTCGGTAAACACAACATTACACACGCCTACGCTCAGATGGCAAATCGCCCTCCGAACAGGAGGTTTCCGCCGGCCCGGCGACATCGACGCAGGCCGAAACAGCAGCGGGAGCGGCCACGGAGTGACGCAGCGCATGCCCAGCCCGGCCGCGCTTATTCACGGGTTCGGGATGGCGCCGCCGAGGGGATGCGCGCACACGACACCCTTTCGGCAAGGCATTCAAACGTGACTCGGATCACTATTTCGTAGTGATCTCGACCACATCACGAGACTATAACGGACCGTTCAGAACCGATTCAAACAGCATTAACAACCAGCGCAAATGCCGATTATGTGCCATTCCGCTTCATAAAATTCTGACGTTATCAAGACGTGATCTGTTGAGATTTCTTAGTTACCGTCGGATCCACGGCCCGGATCAAACGTGATGGGCACGAACTCGAACCGTCGAACACCGGCAACCCTGTCCCGCGGTTCGAGGATCCCCGACTCCTGGGGACAGGGACGCGGCGGAGTTTCGCCACGTCGGCGGGCGCAGGGAGGGAAAATACTATGTCTCAGAACCGGAAGTTCAGCACCCGCGCCCTCGGCTTCGTGGCCGTCACCGGCGCTCTCGTTGCGGTACCGTTCGGTCTTTCCACCGCCACCGCGTCGGCAGCGCCCACCCACAACTGGGACGGCGTCGCACAGTGCGAGAGCGGTGGCAACTGGGGGATCAACACCGGCAACGGCTACTACGGCGGCCTGCAGTTCTCGCAGAGCACCTGGGCGGCCAACGGCGGCCAGGGCTCGGCGCACACCGCCAGCAAGGCCGAGCAGATCCGCGTCGCGGAGAACGTGCTCGCCACCCAGGGTCCTGGCGCCTGGCCCACCTGCGGCGCCTACCTCAGCGGCGGCGAGTCGGCTGACGTTGCGCCCGAGCCCGCCGCAGAGCCGGAGCCCGCCGCCCCGACCATCGACAATGCCAAGTCCGTCGTCGACCAGGCCAAGAGCACCGGCAACGAGCTCGCCAAGCATGCCGGCGTCGAAGATCAATACCAGGCAGTGCTCGAGCAGAACAGCGCACTGATCAACTCGCTGTTCAGCTGATCTTCGGTCCCGGCTTTCCGGATCCGATGCAAGAGCGGCCCCGTCACCGACCCCTCGGGTGATGGGGCCGTTCTCGCGTTCACGGGGGTCTTTGCGGGATCATGCAGCCCTCCGTCGAGGCATGGTGGACATGCCGCCTATATCCCGCCACCAATTCCGAACCCGATCGGGATGCCGCACCCACGCGTCTGGGATATCCATCTCTGGATCAACCAACGAGGCAGCACGGCAAAATATGCTGCTCGACATTGCCTGAACAGGTTCTACCGCGGTGCGCGGCGCTGCCACCGACAGGGAGGCAGCGCCGCATGCTGTGCGTGCACCCGAGCTGACGTTCGGGTCAGCGACCGGCGTCCTGGTATGCCTTGACTGCGGCCTCCAGTTCATCCAGCGCCTTGCCGAAGTCCTGGAAGTTGCCCGTGCGCATGGCATTACGCACATTCTCGAGCTTCCGATTCAGCTCCGCTGCGGCGGCGTCCTTCGCGGCCGATGAGCCCAGTGGGGGGGTCACGCCGGCAGGCGGCGGGGTGACACCAGCAGGCGGTGGCGTGGCGGCCTCCACCGGTGGTGGCACGGCACCGGGTACCGGTCGCGACGCGGGATCACCCCCGAATGGGGTAGCCAGCGCACCGGCTCCGGGCACCACCTGGTTCAGCGCCTCGGCCAGGGTCGAGGCGTAGCCAACCTTCACACTGCCCGCCGCGTCACGGTAGCTCACCAGCACCCGCAGCAGCTGCGGGAAAGTGGAGGTACTCGGCCCGGTATTCCGTTCGTTGTAGAACGGCTCCACGTAGAGAATTCCACCATCGGCAATCGGCAAGGTCAGCAAATTGCCATACTTGATCTTGTTCGAGTTGGATAGCAGGGTCTTCTCGCGTGAGACGTCGGGCGCAGTCGTCATTCTGTTCTGTGTCTGCTGCGGGCCCAAGGTCTGGGTGTCGGTCGGCAATCGCAGAACAGTGAATTTGCCGTAACCATCCGGATCCGACCGGACAGAGATATACGCGGACAAGAACTCTCGGTTGTAACCGACCATGGCGCTGGTCAGGTTGAACACTGGCTTGTTCGTCTGCGGATCGCCCAGCAGCACATAGAACGGCGGCTGTTTGAAGTTGCCGCCACCGTCTACGGTCGGGTCGGACGGCACGGACCAGAACGCATTGTTGGTGAAGAACTCTCGTGGATCGTCTACGTGATATTTGGTCAGCATGTCGCGCTGCACCTTGAACACATCTTCCGGATACCGGAAGTGGGCCCGCAACTCCGGTGAGATCTCGCTCTCCGGCTTGACCGCGCCGGGGAACACGCCGCGCCATGCCTTCAACACCGGGTCGGAGGAATCCACCTCGTACAGGGTCACCGTGCCGTCGTAGGCGTCGACAGTCGCCTTCACCGAGTTACGGATGTAGCTGACTTCCTTGCGCGGCAGCAGCCGGCCGGTCTTCTTGTCGATGCTGTCCTCCGCGCCCTCCAACGAGGTGCTCTGCGCGTAGGGATAGTTGTCCAGCGTGGTGTACGCGTCGACGATCCACTGGATCCGGCCGTCGACGACCGCAGGGTAGGCGTTCCCATCGGTCGTCAGCCACGGCGCCACCTTCTGCACCCGATCGCGCGGGCTGCGGTTGAAGATGATCTTGGAGTCGTCGCTGATGGCCGAGGAGAACAGGATATTGCGCTCGGCGTACTTGGCCGCGAAGGCCAACCGGTTGAACCAGTTGCCGATCGGTACTCCACCCTTGCCGGTGTAGGTGTACTGCGCGGTGTCGGAGTCGTATTCGCGCGGACGCTGGCCCGCCATCGAGCCGACAATGGCGTAGTCCGGATTCGCCTGCGAGATCAGCTCGCCGTAGTACACCCGCGGCTGGTCGACCTTGATCCGCTGCTTGTCCGTCGGGGTGAACAGGTCGCTGACCATGAAGATCGGATAGCCGCTATCGCTGCTGCCGCCGGTCGCGTTGGGATCCTCGGACTGCGGCTTGTTGACGCGGTTGGCCGGGGCCGCGACGAAACCGTTGCCGTGGGTATAGACGGTGTGGCGGTTGATCCAGTCGGTCTGGTTGCCGCTCAGCGCCGCGGGGGACAGCTCACGGGCTGCGACGATGTAGTCCTGGATATCGCCGTCGATGTTGTAGCGGTCGATGTCGAGCGACTCGGGGAAGCCGTAGAAGTTCTTCAGCTGCCGCAGCTGAGTGAAGGTGGGCGACAAGATGTTCGGATCGAGCAACCTGGCATTGCCGATGGTCGCCGCGTCGACCGGGACGTCCAACGGGTTCTTGCGGCTTTCGCCCTTGTAGTCCTTGTAATCGATCTTGTCGTTGGTGATGCCGAACGCCTGCCTGGTGGCGGCGATATTGCGTTCGATGTACTCGCTTTCCTTGTCGGCAGCGTTCGGACGCACCGAGAACTGCTCGACAACCAGCGGCCACACCGCGCCGACCAGGATCGACGACAGCACGAGCAGAGCCGCGGCCATCGCGGGCACCCGCAGATCGCGCAGCACGATGCCAGCGAAGAAGGCCACCGCACAGATCACCGCGATGGACAGCAGGATCAGCTTGGCGGGCAGCACGGCATTGATGTCGGTGAACGAACCACCGGTGAAGGTGGGCTCCTTACGGCTGCTGGAGAGCAGTTCGTAGCGGTCGAACCAGTACGCGATGGCCTTGAGCAGCACGAAAAGCCCGGCAAGCACGGCAAGTTGGATGCGCGCGGGACGAGTCAGCGTGCCTTCCCGACCGGAAAGACGCAGCCCACCGAAGAGGTAATGCGTCACCAGGCTTGCAAAGAACGCGATGACGACAGCGACGAACAACCAGTTCAGCACCATCCGGTAGAAGGGCAGATCGAACGCGTAGAACCCGACGTCCAGGTTGAACTGCGGATCCTTCTGCCCGAACGAGCCACCGTTGAGGAACAACTGCACGGTGACCCAATTCGACTGCGCCACCAAACCGGACAGCAGACCGAGCAGCACCGGGATGCCGATGCCGAACAGCTTCAACCTGCTCATCACGGTGGTGCGGTAGCGCGCGATCGGGTCATTCGGGCCCGCGACCGGAATGAAGACCGGACGAGTCCGATAGCCCAGCAGCAGCGCCAGCCAGGCGACGAGGCCGACGAACACCGCGACCACCAAGAACAACAGCAATCGGGTGCGCAGGACAGTGAGATAGACGTTCCGGAAGCCGACCTCGCCGAACCACAACCAGTTCGTGTACGTGTCGGTCAGTCGTGGTCCCAACAAAAGCAGCGCCGCCACAATAATGGCCGCCACCAGCAGCACTCGGCTGCGTCGGGACAACGAAGGTAAGCCGGTGGGGGGCCGCATGCCCACGATGCCACTCTCCAAGGTCCGGCGGCACTCGCACCGATATTTCGGCCGATGCGCCGCAGTCCGATGTTGCCGGTGGTCCTTGCGGACCCTCTTCCGCGCCCACTCTACGGAATCGGACACCGTTCAGACGGCAGGGCCGGAATTGCGCAGACCAGAAGGGCTGCCGCTTACCCGGACCGGCGATCCGCGATCGACCGACCGTTTGATTGGATGTTTGTGTGACCGCTGACCTGCACGCCGAACTCGTCCTCGCCCGCTCCGTCCGGGAGGTGGCCGAATTCGTGGACGCCGAGGGCTGGGGGCACCCGCCGCAGATGTTCGCGCTGGTACGCACCGCCGATCTGGTCGCGGCCGAGCCCGGCCTCATCGATGAGCTCGATGACGGCAACGAGCTGACTCCCGTTGCCCAGGAATCCTTTCCAGACGACGTGACCGGCGGGTCGATGGCACTCGACGAGTTCCTCGCGACCACAAGCTGGCCCGACGCTGTGGAGGGCTGTGTACTGGTGCAGGAGATCGTGGTGCTCCCACCGGACGCCGAGAGCACCCTCGATGATGCGCTTGCACCACTGCTCGCCGATCACGATGCCGCCGACGCCGCCGCGCGTGCAGCTGCCGAGGCGCACCCGGAACGTCGTGAGGCGCGGCTGTTCGCGGCAGTGCTGCGCGAGGGCACATCGCTGGCGCTGCTGCAGGTGCGGCCGGAGGACGAAGCGGAAGACTTCGGCGACCTGGACCTGCGCACGTACCCGAACCTGGCACCCAACGTCATCGAAGCCCTGCTCCACACGTTCGAGTAACCGCCCATGGCTGTGCGACCGAGCGCAGGCGCCGCAGCCGCAGGAACGCCAGGGCGAACGCACGCAACTCCGCCGCAGCAGCGCCGGGGCGAGCGAAGGCCAGGCAGCCGCAGGAGCGCCGGGGCGAGCGAAGGCGAGGCAGCCGCCTAATTGCAGGAGACTGTCGGCTTCCCCGCGTTGATGTCGTTGAGCGACGCGACGGCGCCGTCGAGGTTTTCGACCTTCACCAGGCGCAGGCCGTCCGGGATGCGCTGCTTGGCCTCGTTGCAGTTGGCGGCCGGGACGAGGAAGGTTTCCGCGCCCGCGTCACGGGCGGCCATCATCTTGTATTGGATGCCGCCGATCGGGCCGACCTTGCCGTCCTGGTCGATAGTGCCGGTGCCCGCGACGAACCTCCCGCCGTCGAGTTCACCGGGTGAGAGCTTGTCGATCAGCGCGAGGCTGAACATCAGGCCTGCCGAGGGACCGCCGATGTCGGCGAGGTTGAAGGTGACCTGCATCGGGGGACGCGCGCCTTCGGTCGGTGTCAGACCGAGATAGCCCTTGGCCGCGTCGTCCGGACGGGGGGCAAGGGTGATGTTCGCGCTCTGCTCGGCATTGCCGCGCCGGAACACCACGGTGATCTGGGCGCCGGGCGGTTGCGAGGACACCGCGGCAACCACGTCCTTCGGCGTGCTGACCAGTGCACCGTTGATGCTGATCAGCTCGTCGCCAGCGGCGAGCACGTCCTTGGCGGGGCCGTCGTCGCCGACCTTGCGCACCAGCACGACCGTCGGCAGGTGCAGATGATGCAGCGCGGCCATCTCGGCGTTGCCCTCGGAGTCCTTGAAGTCCTGCTGGTTGTTCTTGTCGATTTCCTCACGCGGCACTCCGGGCGGATAGACCTCGGCGCGCGGCACGAGGCCGTGTTCGCCGCTGACCCAGAAGCCGAACGCTTCGAAAACGTTCAGCCCGTCGCGCACCGAAACGGTGGTCATGTTCAGGTGCCCCGTGGTGGGGTCGAGCACCGCACCCTGTACATCGACGACCTGTTTGCCCTCGACCTCGCCGAGCGTATTGAACGTCGGCCCTGGTCCGAGTGCGACGAACGGCACAGTGAAGACGCTGCCCGCGACACCGAGCACGAGCACCGGGACGAAAGCGGCAACGAGGGTGAGGATCCGTCGATTCACCTCGACCACAGTAGTGATCGCCGCACCGATGGGCGGCGCAGGCGTGCGTTTACCACGTCCGGGTGTCCTCTGATTTCGCGCCGCGCGAACACAAGACCCTTATGCCGCACGCGTAACGTAAGGGGTATGAGCGACCTCCCCTTCGGATTCTCGAATCGCGATGACGACGACGCGCGCAAGCGTGGCGAGGAGCCGGGCGGTCCCGATGCGAACAACCCGCTCGGCTTCGGTGCGGGCGGCTTCGACCCGTCGCAGCTCGGGCAGATGCTGACCTCGCTCGGGCAGATGCTCAGTGGCATGGGGCAGCCGGGGTCGGCATCGGCCGGTCCGGTGAATTACGACGTCGCCAAGCGGCTGGCCCGGCAACAGCTCGGAGCCGACCTGACTCCGTTGACCTCGGGCGCGGCCAGCGCCGTGACCGATGCGGCGCACCTGGCCGAGGTGTGGCTCGATGGCGCGACCACCTTGCCCGCCGGTGCGGCCAAGACTGCGGCGTGGACGGCCAACGACTGGATCGAGGAGACGCTGCAGACCTGGAAGCGGCTGTGCGATCCGGTGGCCGAGCAGATCTCGGGCATGTGGACCTCGCAATTGCCCGAGGATGCAAGGGAATTCGCGGGTCCGATGGTGGGCATGCTCAGCCAGATGGGTGGCCTCGCCTTCGGATCACAGCTCGGGCAGGCGCTCGGGCAGCTGGCCAAGGAAGTGCTGACCTCCACCGACATCGGTCTCCCGCTGGGACCGAGCGGCACCGCGGCGCTGCTGCCGGCGGCCATCTCGGAGTTCAGCACCGGGCTGGAGCAGCCGGAGAGCGAGATCCTGGTGTTCCTGGCCGCCCGCGAGGCGGCCCATCAGCGACTGTTCGGTCATATCCCGTGGCTGCGCCAGCAGGTGCTCGGCGCGGTCGAGGACTATGCGCGCGGCATCAAGATGGACTTTTCCGCGCTGGAGCAGGCGGCGCAAGGCATCGACCCGATGGCACTGAGCGATCCCTCGAAGCTCGAGGAGATCCTGTCGCAGGGCACCTTCGAACCGCAGACCACCCCGGAGCAGAAGCAGGCCCTCGAACGGCTGGAGACGCTGCTCGCACTGATCGAAGGTTGGGTCGAGGTCGTCGTCACCGAGGCGGTCGGCGATCGCCTGCCCGGCGCGGGTGCACTCGCCGAGACGCTGCGCAGGCGCCGCGCCACCGGCGGCCCGGCCGAGCAGACCTTCGCAACCCTGGTCGGCCTGGAGTTGCGGCCGCGCAAACTGCGTGAGGCGGCGGCGCTGTGGCGGCGTTTGACCACCGACGCGGGTATGGAGGCACGGGACGGCATCTGGGCGCACCCGGATCTGCTGCCGGATTCCGACGATCTCGACTCCCCTGCCGGCTTCATCGACTCGGTGATCGGCGGCGGCGCCACCGCGTTCGACGATCCGCTGGCCCAGCTGGCCGCGACCGAGGCCCGCGAACGCGACGAGGCCGAGCGCAAGCAGGCCGCGTCCGACGAGCCCGGCACCGGCGGTCCCGACCTCGGCAAGGACAGCGACAAGTCCTGAGAGTGTCCTGTAGATACCGCGGATCCCTGTGGATAACTGCAGGTTTCGCGGTGTCTGTGGCTTTGGCTGGTCCGCATACTGCTGGCCATGACAACAACAATCCGCCCTCACGGTCCGATGCTGCATCCCCGGGTGACGATCCTGGTGCGCCCCTCCGGTGTGGTCCAACTCGGCTGGGACCCGGAGGGCGCACTGCTGCTGCACCCGGCCGAGCTGACCGTCGACACCGTGCTCGCCTTCCTGCGCCTCTTGGACGGACTACAGACCAGACCGCAGCTCATCTGGCGAGCCGGAGAACACGGCATCGCACCGGAGCGTGCGCTTGCACTGCTGGCCGAGATCGACGATGCGGGCCTGCTCGTGCACCACGGCGACACCGCAGGACCCGTACGTGCCGTGCGCGTGCACGGGCTCGGTCCGCTCGCGGACGCGGTATCGGCCGGACTGCGCGGGCTCGGGCTGCGGCCGAGCCGCTCCCGTGACTACCGCCCCGACGCCACGATCACCGGTTGGCGGGCCGATCTGGTAGTGCTCACCGACTCGCTTGTGATAGATCCGCGTCTCGCCAATGACCTGGTGCTGCACCGGATTCCGCATCTGCACGTCCGCATCCGTGACAACAAGGGCGTCATCGGGCCGCTGGTGCTGCCCGGGATGACCAGCTGCCTGCGCTGTGTCGACCTCATCCGCTGCCGGTACGACCCGGATTGGCCGTTGCTCGCCGCACAACTGCTCGGCCGGGTCGGGCACGCCTCGCCCGCAGGTATCGCGGCGACAACGGCGTTGCTGCTCGGCGAATTCGAGGCGATCCGCAGTTGCTCGCCCCGGCACGAACTGGCCACTCTGAATTCCACCGTCGAGCTCGATCTTGCTTCGCATGTGATCGAGCAGCGCGAGTGGCCGCCGCACGCCGCCTGCGGATGTCGCGGAATCTCCGCTGGTCCGACTACATGATTGTGGCAATTCTTACACTCTGCCAAGGAAAGGCCGCACATTGCGATGGCACAGTGACGGGTCTGTCCGCCATGATGGGTACGTGTCTGAGATTGTGCGTCGTCGCTCATCCCGCAATGCCAAGTTAGCCAAGATTCCGCTGGGGATCGCAGGACGAGCCGCCGTAGGGTTCGGTAAGAAGCTGGCCGGTGGCGACAAGTCCGAGATCAACGCCCAATTGAACCAGAAGGCCGCCGAACAATTGTTCACCGTGCTCGGTGAGCTCAAGGGCGGCGCGATGAAGTTCGGGCAGGCGCTGAGCGTGATGGAGGCGGCGGTCCCCGAGGAGTTCGGCGAGCACTATCGCGAGGCGCTGACCAAGCTGCAGGCCGCCGCACCCCCGATGCCTGCCGACACCGTGCATCGGGTGCTCGACCAGCAGCTCGGCACCCAATGGCGGCAGCGGTTCCAGTCCTTCGACGACACTCCGGCCGCGTCGGCCAGCATCGGCCAGGTACACAAGGCGGTCTGGTCCGATGGCCGGGTTGTCGCGGTGAAGGTGCAGTATCCCGGCGCCGACGAGGCCCTGCGCGCGGATCTCAAGACACTGTCACGGATGACGGGTCTGTTCGCCTCGGTGATTCCTGGCGCCGACGTGAAACCACTGCTCGCGGAGATCACCGCGCGGACCGAAGAGGAACTGGACTACCGCAACGAGGCAACCAACCAGCGGGCATTCGCGAAGGCGTTCGACGGGCATCCGGAGATCGTGGTGCCCAAGGTGGTGGCCAGCGCACCGAAGGTGATCGTCACCGAATGGCTCGACGGCACCTCCGTCTCGGCGATCATCAAGCAGGGTGCGCAGGATCCCGAGGGCACCCGTGTGCTGCGCAATCGCGTCGCAGGTCTGATGGGCAAGTTCCACTTCTCCTCACCCGAGACCGTCGGCCTGCTGCACGCCGACCCGCATCCCGGCAATTTCATGATGCTGCCCGAGGGCAAGCTGGCGGTCATCGACTTCGGCGCCTGCGCACCCATGTCCGACGGCTTCCCCGAGGTGCTCGGCCGCATGCTGGCGCTGGAGGTGGAGGAGCGCTTCGACGAGCTGACGGAACTGATGTACGACAACGGCTGGGTGATTCCCGGTCGCACCGTCACCGATAAAGAGATCGCCGACTATCTACGGCCGTTCACCGACCCGGTGCAGACGGATTCGTTTCACTTCACCCGTAAGTGGATGCAGCGGGTGGCGGGCAAAGCGTCCGATCTCGCGAGTCCCGAGATGAAGACCGCACGCGCCCTGCAACTGCCCGCCGAATACGTGATGATCTTCCGCGTCCTCGGCGGCTCGGTCGGCATCCTGGCCCAGCTCGACGCGGAACTGCCGTTCATGCAGTTGGTGAAAACCTGGATGCCGGGCTTCCGGGAAGAGCGCACGGCCAGCTGACCTTCGAAAAACGTACGGGCCGTTCACCACTGGCCGATGTCGACGCAAAAGAGCCGCCCACCTGATCTCGAGGTGAGCGGCTCTTGTGCTTTCTCGTTCGTGGGCCCCGATCCGGAGTGAATCGACCGGATGGGCCTCAGCGACCGGAGGGAGGGAGGGCACGAGCCTCAGCGTCATGCCTGCGCCTCGCTGACGCTCGGCTCAGGCATGACGCCGGGGCGCTGCGCCGATGTGAGCTCGCGACGCTCGCTCATGCCGAGATCGCGACCTTGCGCGGACGTCCACGCGGGCGCTTCCGGGCGATCACGACACCCTGGTCGAAGATCTCACCGCCCCAGACACCCCACGGCTCGCGCCGATCCACGGCTGCGGCCAGGCAGCCCTTACGGATCGGGCAGGACTCGCACAGCGCCTTGGCCTGCTCCAACTGGGTAGGGCTCTCGGCGAACCAGAGATCGGGGTCTCCGGCTCGACAAGGCAGGACCTTCGTAACCTCCCGAGTGCGGGTAGGCAGTGCCACGGTTCGGCATGTCACGCCAGCGGTGGCCTGCGGCCAGCTCTCTGCGGTGAACACGTCGTTCTCCTTCAGCTCGTTTGCAGCGGTTCGTTTCGTTTCTTCTGCGAAACCGGTGCCGTCCGGCTGAAGGGCCGGGAAAAAATACTGGCCACGGTTTCGCTTCGGGCGATCCGTGGCCAGGAGGTCGGGGTGTTCCCTACCTAGGTCGACATCTCTGTCGATTCCTGATCACGGTCGCTGGGTGTGCGGTGCGGAGGCGTGCTGCCTGCAGGTCTGCCGGTGCATAGCCGGCTTCGAATGCGTCGGTGCCGACGGCTGCTTTCGCAGCTGCCGGGTGCCAACCCGCGCTTGGCTTGTCCTGCGTGAGGGTGCAAATGGGGGAATGCATGTGCGTAAATTGCGCCCGCTCCCCGAATACACCGACGCCGGACAGACCGATCCCCTGCAAAGCGAGGATCCCCCGGGAGGCCGACATGACGGGTGCATTCACCGCAACGTCGTTCGCGTCGAAGTTCATGTAGTCGTTCATTGGTCTGCCTCCCTCCTTAACTCGTTGTCTGTTCGCTGAACTCTGCGCGCCGAGATGACCTCCCGGTGCGTGATTCCCACCATATGCAATGTCGGCAGAACCGACAACCTATTTTCTACCTGCGGTTTTGTGGGCTTGACCGCAGCCGGGACGCCACGATGGCGAGCACATCCGCGCCGTACTGATCGAGCTTCTTCGACCCGATCCCGGGGATCGCCGCCAGCGCATTGTCGTCGCCGGGCAGTTGCTCGGCGATCGCGGTGAGTGTGGTGTCGGTGAATACCACGAACTCGCGAACCTCCAGTGCCAGCGCTTTCTCCTCCCGCCACGCCTGCAGCGCCGCAAGTAGCTCGGCGTCCAATTCCGCCGGGCAGCGCCGACAGCGACCGAGCATCGTGGCGTAGGTGCCGATCAGCGGCTTGGCACAGACCCGGCAGGACGGGCGAATCCCGTTCGAGGTGGCACCGGAGGCTGGCGCGGCGATCCGCGACGCGGGGGAATCGTCGGGGACCAGGCCATTGAGGAACCGGGAGCGCCGACGCGTGCGCCTGCTGCCCTCGCTGCGCGACAGCGCCCAGGACAGCTGCAGGTATTCGCGGGCCCGGGTCACACCGACGTAGAGCAGGCGACGTTCCTCTTCCAACGCCCCCTCGTCGGCGACCGAGCCGTTGTCACCGAGCACATGCGCGATCGGCAGCGTGCCGTCGGCGAGGCCGACCAGGAAAACCGCGTCCCACTCCAGGCCCTTCGCTGCATGCAGCGACGCCAGCGTCACGCCCTGGACGGTCGGTGGGTGCCGTGCTTCCGCGCGGGCGCGCAGTTCATGCAGCAGAGCGGGCAGGTCGAGCTGGTCATCATGACCGACGAGCTCCTCGGTCAGCCGCACCAGTGCGACCAGTGACGACCAGCGCTCCCGCGCCTGCGCGCCCGCCGGTTCGGCAGCGGTGAGTCCGAGCGGGCCCAGCACCGCCTTGACCAGGGTGACCAGGGCGCTTCCGCTGCGCGCCTGGTCGGGCAGATCGTCGCGGGCTGCGGCCGTGCGCAACGCTTGCACGGCCTGCCTGACCTCGGCTCGCGCGAAGAAGCCCTCACCGCCGCGCAGCTGATACGGGATGCCGAGTTCGGTCAGTGCCTGTTCGTAGGCCTCCGACTGCGCGTTGATGCGATACAGCACCGCGATCTCCGCGGCGGGCATGCCCGCCTCGATCCGCCGTTTGATGAACCGCGCCACGGCGGCGGCCTCGGCAGGGGCGTCGTCGTATTCGGCGAACACCGGTTCGGGCCCATCGGGCCGCTGACCGATCAGCTGCAGCCGGGTGCCCGCGATGCGGCCACGCGCGGCGCCGATCACTCGGTTGGCCAGCGACACCACCTGCGGGGTCGAGCGATAGTCGCGTTCCAGCCGGATCACCGTCGCCTCGGGGAAGCGCCGGGAAAAGTCGAGCAGGTAGGCGGGAGTGGCGCCGGTGAAGGAGTAGATCGTCTGGTTCGCGTCGCCGACCACTGTCAGATCATCACGTTCGCCGAGCCAGGCGTCGAGCACCCGCTGCTGCAGCGGGGTCACGTCCTGGTATTCATCGACAACGAAACTCCGGTAGCGACCGCGGAATTCGTCGGCCACCGATGGATAGTCCTCCAGCGCGGCGGCGGTGTGCAGCAGCAGGTCGTCGAAGTCGAGCAGCAGGCCCTCCGGCGAGGTCTTGAGTGCTTCGTAGGCGAGGTAGACCTCGGCCACCCGCGCCGGGTCGCAGGGCGGCTCACGCCGATGCTTGGCCACCGCCGCGGGGTAGTCCTCCGGCGCGATCAGCGAGGCCTTCGACCATTCGATCTCGCTGAGCAGGTCGCGAACGCTGTCGGTGGCCGAGGAGAGCCCGGCCTTGGTCGCGGCCTGCGCCACGATCGGGAACTTGCGATCGATCAGCTGCCACGGCACCTCGCCGACGACCTGTGGCCAGAAGTACTTCAGCTGGCGCAGTGCCGCGGCGTGGAACGTGCGCGCCTGCACCTGATTCGCTTCGCCGCCGAGCCCGAGTTCGCGCAGTCGGCCACGCATCTCCCCTGCTGCGCGCGCGGTGAACGTCACCGCGAGGACCTGGTCGGCCTTCACGTGCCCGGCCGACACCAGATGCGCGATCCGGTGGGTAATGGTCCTGGTCTTCCCGGTACCTGCGCCCGCGAGCACACACACCGGCCCTCGCGGCGCGCGCACGGCGGCGGCCTGCTCCGGGTCGAGGGCGGCGAGGTCGAGTGCTGGCACGGGCTCCATCATGACAGCGCCGACCGACAAGACCGCGCCTGCCGACGGCGAGGCGAGGCCGACAAGCCGAGCAGCCGCAGGCATCGGGCAACTCACTCAACTGCCGCTCGCGGCCTTCGCTCGGCGACTTTGCCCGATATCTGGCGCTCTACCTGGCCTCATGGATGGGCGGTGCGGTGCCGCGCATCGACGGACGGATGCCGCCGCGGCCCGAGTCAGCGGGTCGTGCGGTCGCGCAGTTGCGTGAGCGCGCCGGCGAAGGCGCGCCCGTCCGCGCCGAGCGGAGCGAAGAATTCGCTGTCGCAGTCCTCGACCGCGGCCAGGGCCCGATTGACCAGCGTCGCGCCGGTCTCGGTCGGCATCAGCGCCTTGGCCCTGCGGTCGTGCGGATGGTCTCGGCGTTCGATGAGGCCCTTCTGTTCCAGCGCGCGCAGGACTTGCGAGGTCATCATCGGGTCGGTGGCGGCATGGTCGGCGAGGTCGCGCTGCATGACCGGCTCTTCCGTGCGGGCCGCCAGATAGGTCAGCGACGCAAGCAGGACGAACTGGACGTGAGTGAGGTCGAAGGGGGCCAGAGCCGCGCGCTGGGCCGCCTGCCAGCGATTGGTCACTTGCCAGAGCAAGAGCCCTGGGCTTTCGTCGGCCTCCGCGAACCTGCTGCGCAGGCCCTTGTCGGATCGGTCCGCACTCATTTGCCTCCCTCAGCGCCGTCGAGCATGGCGTGTGCGATCAACGCGTAATCGTGTGCACTGAGTTCTATCAACCCACGACGCAGCACCATTCCCCAGTTCGGCACGCTGGTGAGCTCGAGTTCGGCGCGCAGGCTGTCGATGGGGACTTCCCGTGCCTCGGTCCGGTAGCTCACCGACCGGCGCCACGGCTGGAAGCAGCCGCCGCCGGGAACCTGCTGCGGGTCGGCCTGCCATACCGGCCGGTCGTCGATGGTGCCGAGGGCGGTGAACGCACGGATCGGCGCGCCTGCCCGCATCCCTTCGCGCGGCGAGTAATAGATGAACCCGTCGCCGGGGCCCAACCGCTCCACCGCGGACCGCTTGCCGTGGTTGGCCTGCGCGATGCCGAGCTCGACCCCGCGGCGGACATGTTCCCTGGAGACGACGCCGAGCCAGTACCTCGTCGCCGTGACGGACCGGGTCTTTTCGATGCTTGCCATGCATTTAGTATGCGCGCATATTAAATGCATGGCAAGCGCCGACACGCGGACAATGGAACAGGAACGAATCACCGGGCGTTGCAAGATCCGTGACTGACGCGACGCCTGACCTGACGATGTACTCGACCACCTGGTGCGGCTATTGCCGCAGGCTGAAGACCCAGCTGGACGAGGCCGGAATCACCTATGTCGAGATCGACATCGAACAAGACCCGACATCGGCCGAATTCGTCGGCAGTGTCAACAACGGCAACCATGTGGTGCCGACGGTGAAGTTCGCCGACGGCTCCACCGCGACCAACCCGTCGCTCGCCGCGGTCAAGTCGGCACTTGCCGCAATCGCCTGACGGCCCATAGATCCGAATAGCACATCCGCGCGGACCGAATGCGGCCCGCGCGGATTCGCGTGCTCGGCGCCCACAGTCAGTCGAGCGCTGCCCAGGATTCGACAATGGTGCGGGCAATAGAGATCGAGCCGGGCAGCAGCAGTCGCGTGTCCTCGGTCTTGGCCGACCAATCACCCGCCGACAGTGCCTCGCGCACCTCGGCGCGGGTGAACCAGTGCGCCTCGGCGATCTCACCGTCGGAAAAGACCAGTGGCTGTTCGGGATCGGCCACCGCGGCAAAGCCGAGCATCAGCGAGCGCGGGAACGGCCACGGCTGGCTGCCGAGATAGTGAATGTCGCGCACATCGAGGCCGACTTCCTCGAGCATCTCGCGCTCGACGCAGCGTTCCAGCGACTCGCCCGCCTCGACGAAACCGGCAAGCAGCGAGAACAACGACTGCGGCCAGCTGTGCTGACGTGCCAACAGCACCCGATCGCCGCCATCGTGGATCAGGCAGATGACCGCGGGATCGATGCGCGGGAATTCCTCGTATCCGGACTCGGTGACCCGCGACCAGCCGCCCTTGGCCGAGACCGTGACGGCGCCGTCGGCGCTGTTGAAACCGGCTTTGTCATGCCAGTTCAGCAGGGCAACAGCGCTGGAGAGCAGGCCCGCGGTGAAATCGTCGACCCCGCCGGCCATGGCGCGCAGGTCGGTCAGCGATCCGGTCAGCTCGGGATCGCGCACCGCCCACAGGTGGATGCCTTTGTCGATACCGAGGAACACCGCCGCCGGGCTCGGCTCGGCGGCGAGTTCGATCGCCGACTCCAGCACCAGCGCGCCGTCCTCGAACCTGACCTGACCCCGCCGGTTCACCCGTAGCAGCTTGGCGTCGGCCCAGCCTTCCTTCAGCGCCTGCGCGTCGGCCCTGACCTCTTCGGCTCGATCGACGACGGAACGGGACAGCAACGGAACACCATTGAGCTGAAATGCCACGCTTCGAGACTAGCTGTCGCTCGGAACGCCGCTTCTCGCGCAGGTGCCGGGCGCACCGATGTCACTTGGACACGCGACGAATGTAGAGCAATTTGTCACCGGCCTCGATGGCGTCGACCTCGGGCTCACCGACCCGGATCAGCTCACCGCCCCGCACAACACCGAGCACGATGTCGCTGAGATGCCTCGGCGAGCCGCCGATCTCGGAGGCCTCGACCTCGCGTTCGGCGACCGCGAATCCCTGTTCGGGGGTGAGCAGGTCCTCCATCATTTCGACGACGGTCGGCGTCGTGGTGGAGATGCCGAGCAGCCTGCCCGCGGTCTCTGAGGACACCACCACCGAGTCCGCGCCGGATTGGCGCAGCAGATGGGTGTTTTCGGCCTCGCGGATGGCCACCGCGATCTTGGCCGCCTTATTGAGCTCGCGAGCGGTGAGCGTGACCAGGACAGCGGTGTCGTCCCGGTTGGTGGCGACCACGACAGCCGCCGCATTCTGCGCACCGGCCAGCCGGAGCACATCTGATTGGGTGGCCGAGCCGTGCACCGTCACCAGCCCGGCACTGGCGGCGGCCTCCAGCGCGACGACATCGGTGTCGACCACGACGATGTCGGCGGCCTGCACACCGTCGCCGATCATGGCGTCGATCGCGGTGCGACCCTTCGTGCCGTATCCGACGACCACGGTGTGATTACGCACGCTGCGCCTCCAACGCTGAATCTTGAATGCCTGCCGGGAGCGTTCGGTCAGCACCCCGAGTGTGGTTCCGACGAGCACGATGAGGAAGAGAATGCGCAGCGGCGTGATGATGACGATGTTGGCCAGCCGCGCCTCGGCTGTCACCGGAGCGATATCGCCGTATCCGGTGGTGGACAGCGACACCGTCGCGTAATAGAACGCGTCGAGGAACGACAGCTCGTCACCGGAATTGTCGTGGTATCCGTCGCGCCCCAGGTAGACCACCAGTGCCGCGCTGAACAGCAGCGCGATCGCGAAGGCCACCCGGCGCGACAGCGAAATCCATGGGCTCGTCTGTATTTCCGGAATGCGCAGCACACCCACCAGCGCGAAATCCGGGCGGTCGGACACTCCTGGCCTGGCTCGATCACCGAGCACCGGACTCACCCACCCTGTTGCTCGCCGAGATCGCTGTCCCCGGCTCTGCTTGTCCCTCCGGCACAGCACGGGAGCCTACCCGGTTAGCGCGGCGATGCCCGATCTCGACGCAAACAGTGGGCGGATGCAAGGGTGAGGCATGGCAGACAACGCTCTCGTCCCCCTCGACACCGGCCGGCGGCCCGCACTGATGCTCGCAACACTGCTGTTCGGATCCGGCGTATTGCACTTCGTGTGGCCGAAGCCGTTCGATTCGATCGTGCCGCGCGCGCTGCCGGGCCGGGCCCGCGATTACACCTACGCCTCCGGTGTCGCCGAACTCACCGTCGCGGCCGCGCTCGCTCTGCCGCGCACCCGCGGCTTCGGGGGTCGGCTCGCGGCGCTGCTGTTCATCGTCGTGTTCCCCGCGAATGTGCAGATGGCCGCCGACGTGCTCGGCAATCCCAAGTCGCCGCGAGCATTCAAGATCGGGACGGTGCTGCGACTGCCGCTGCAGCTGCCGCTGATCACTCAGTCACTGAAGGTGAGCCGACAGGCGCGGCGCTCCTGATCAGCTCGGCCAATTCGTCGGGGCCGGGCAGGGCGACCGGCGCGATGGTGCGTCCGGAACGCACGTAGTGGAAAGCGGCGCCGACGCGGTCGAGCATCTCCCGCTCGGTGCCGCCTTCGCGGGCCGCCATCAGCCGCGCCCAGGCCAGCCGGTACACCGCCAACTGCATTGCGACAGCGGGCTCCTCGGCGGCGCTCGGCTCGGCGCCGGTCTTCCAGTCCACCACGATCCAACCGCCGCCCGGCTCGGCGAACACCGCGTCCATCCGACCGCGGATGACGGTGCCCGCGAGGGAGGTTTCGAACGGGATCTCCACCTCGAGCGGGCTGCGGTGCGCCCATGGCGAGTTCAGGAATGCGTCCTGCATCCTGGTCAGTTCCGCGTCCACGCCTGCGTCGGCGGCACTGCTATCGGCGGCACCCGGCAGTTCATCGAGACCGAGTAGCCGGTCGGCGCCGAACCACCGTTGCACCCAGGCGTGGAATGCGGTGCCTCGGCGCGCCAAGGGATTCGGCGGAAATGGGAGCGGACGGCGCAGGCGCGCAGCGAGTTTCGCAGGGTCGGCGCGCATCTCGACGAGCGCGGTCGCCGCGATCTGCCCCGGCAGTTCCACCACCTGCGCGATCGATAGAGCCGCTTCGTGTTCGGCTAGGAGGGCGTCGACGTCGGCAGCCCAGCCGTCGGGGTCGTCGTCCGCACCGGTTGGGTCCGGGTTGCCGCGGTCGCCGTCCGCTCCAGCCTGGTCCGGGTCACCGTCGGCTACGACATGCTTCGGGTCCTCGAAGTCGCGGTCGACCCCGGACAGCTTCAGGCCGCCGGAGTCGCCTTCCACTCCGGCCCGTTTCGGGCCATCGGCATCGGCATCGGCATCGGCATCGGCATCGGCATCGGCATCGGCATCGGCATCGGCATCGAGCAAGGCTCGCGTGTCGGTGGGTCCGCCTACTATCACTGCTATGTCGTCCGAAGCGTCGATCTCCACCATCAGCTGGAACTGCACGGGATCGACTGCGGCAGTGGCAGATACCGACTCTCTTTGTGCGAGCAGCTCTTCCAGGGCGGCGCGGACCAGTGCCGCGCCTTGCTCGATGGGGTCGCGATGGTTGCCGAGTGGGTCGCGGGGCCACTCGGCGGTGGCCGGGTTGTCGGTGAAAGGGTTGACGGCGTCGACGGCGGGCGGGTCGTCCCAGCGGTCGATCTCGACGGCGCCGTTGGCCGGGCTGTCGGGGGACTCGCCGGCGTTTTTGAGTTCGAGAAGAAAATCGGACGGGCCCTTGGGGGTGGTGCCGGTCTCGGCCCAGTGGTGGGCCGAAACAAGTAGCACCCGTTCGGTTCTGGTAAGTGCGACGTAGAACAGGCGGCGGTCTTCATCGAGGCGACGGCGGTCGAGAGCTTCTTTGTGCGCTTTGATCGCGCGGTCCAGATCGGCGCGGTCGTAGAGGTCGGACAGGTCGAGGACCGGAACGCCTTCGGTGGCGTCGTCCTGTTGGCGATCGCCGCGCAAAGTGGTCGGCAGTTCGGCAAGCGCGCCGAGCCAGCTGCCCGAGGCCGCTCCGGACGGGAACACGCCGCGCGCCACGTGCGGGACGGCGACGATCTCCCATTCCAGCCCCTTCGCGGCATGCACCGTCAGCACCTGCACGCGATCGCGGGCCACCTCGATCTCACCCGGTTCCAAACCGTTCTCCACCGATTCGGCCGCGGCGAGGAAGGCAAGCAAGCCGCTCAGCGACGCCCCCGAATCACTGGCATACCCGGCCACCACTTCGGCGAAGGCATCGAGATGCTCGCGCCCGGCGCCTGCACCCGCCATGGCCCGCCTGGCCTGGGTCTCCACCCCGACCCCGATGGTGCGTTCGACGTCGGCGACCAGTTCCGCGAGCGGCTGGCCGCTGCGCTCGCGCAGCGCGGCGAGTTCGCGGCCGAGCGCGACGATCCGCGTGAACCCCGACTCCGAATACTGTTCCTGTGGACCGGGATCGGCGATTGCATCGGCCAACCCGGCTTGTTCGGACGGTTCCGGCGCCACCTCGCGCAGCGCCGCGGCAAGGGTTGTCGAATCGGTGATCTCGTTGGCATCACCCGCGGTGAGTCGACTGATCGATAGGTCGCGGGCGCGACGAGCGAGCGCCGCGATGTCCGCGACCCCGATCCGCCAGCGCGCGCCGGTGAGCACCCGCATCGCCGCACTGCCCGCGCCCGGTTCCGCGATCAGCCGCAGCGTCGCAACGATATCGGCTACCTCCGGTGTCGCGAGCAACCCGCCGAGACCAACAATCTCCACCGGAAGTCCCTGCTCGCGAAGAGCTTCCGCGAGTGGGGCGGCGTCGGCGTTGCGTCGAACGAGCACCGCAGAGGTGGGTGGCGGTTCGGCGGCAGCACGACGCACCGCCCACTCGTCGGCAATCCGCACTGCCACCCAGTCCCGTTCGTCGGCAACGGTTTCGGTCAATGCCAATGCCACTACGCCCGACTCCGCATCAGGTTTCGCGCGCAACGCATCGACAGTCACCCCGCCCGCATCGATCGCACTGCGCCGCAACGGTTCCGCAACCAGGTTCGCCAAGGCGAGCGCCTCCGGCGGATTCCGCCAGCTGGTCAACAGCGGCAGAGTCGGCGCGGGAACACCAGGGGCGGCGGGAAAGTCGGTCGCGAACCGCGGCAGGTTAGCTGCGGAAGCACCGCGCCAGCCATAGATCGACTGCATCGGATCTCCGACCGCCGTCACCGCCAACCGCCGCCCGACCTCCCCTGCGTGCACGAAATGTGATGAGCTGTCGGCAATTTCTGGAGCAGCGGACCGGAAATGGTCAACAGCGCCAGAGCTCGGGTCGAAATCCCGTGGTCGCTCAAGATCCGGCGGGGGTTCGAAATCCGGCGGGGGCTCGAAATCGGGGGGCGGGGCAAGGTCCGATGCGGGTTCGAAATTCGTGGGCGGCTCGATCGCTGGGGACTGGGCACGGCGGGGTGGCTCGACGGCGGTCGGAGGTGCAGCGGTTGTCGAGGCTCGACCGGGTTGCCGCTGTTGCTCGGCAGGTGATGTACCGCCGAACAATGCGGAAAGCAGGACGCGCTGGGCGTGGCCGGTGTCCTGGTATTCGTCGAGCAGGACCAGACGGAAGCGGGCCCGTTCGGCGGCCGCGACCTCGGGGTGCTCGGCGGCGAGGCGGGCGGCCAGGGACATCTGGGCGCCGAAGTCCAGGGCGCCGCGGCGGCGCAGCGCCTCGGCCAGTTGCTGCACCAGCGGCAGGAGTGCGACGCGTTCGCGTTGCACCTGAACGATATTGAGCAACGTCTGGCTCGGCCCCCCACGCTGGCGCGGGCCTGCGGGCAGCGTGAACACCAGTTTTTCGAGTTCGGTGTGCGCTTCGGCCAGCTGTTCGGGTTCCACCAGGTGTTCAGCGAGCTGTCCGGACAGCGCGAGCACCGCCTCGGTCACCGATACCGGGGTGCGCTCAGTATCCAGGTCACCGTCCCAATTGCGCACCACCTGGTGTGCGAGCTGCCAGAGCTGGGTTTCGGTGAGCAGCGTCGCCGAGGGTTCCACCGGAAGTAACAGTCCGTGTTCGGTGAGCAGCCTGCCCGCATACGAGTGATAGGTGCTGATCTCCGGCTCGGCACCAGCCAACTGCGCGCGCAATTCGCCACTGACATCGAGATCGCGCAACAGCGGCGACCCGGCCAGCCTGGCCAACCGAGTACGAATGCGAGAGGTCAACTGCTGTGCGGCTTTTCGGGTAAAGGTCAACCCGAGCACCGCATCGGGCAGCACCAGTCGATTGGCCACCATCCAGACCACCCTGGCGGCCATGGTCTCGGTCTTTCCTGCGCCCGCACCGGCCACCACCAGTGTCGGCCCCGGCGGAGCCGCGATCACCGCAGCCTGTTCATCGGTAGGCGGCGGCAAACCGAGCGCCTCCGCCAACCGATACGGCGTCACCCGACTCACGACGGTGCCTCGCGACCACGCGACACCGCAGCCGCCGACGGCCCCGCGCCGACGGCCCGATCGTCGCGCTCGCTCACATTCGCACCCCGACCACCACCCGACACCACAGCCAGACCGGCTCGCTCCCCCACACTCACACCCCAACCACCACCCGACACCACAGCCAGACCGGCTCGCTCCCCCACACTCACACCCCGACCAACACCGGGCACCGCAGCTCTCATAGTCACAGCACGGATGCCCCTGTCTGAGAGCTGTCTCACGATTTCACCTCGCCGAAACCCGGCATCGCCAGCGTCGAAGCCCCCACGCAGGTCTGGTCGCTACGCACCCTTGCTGTTCCACCTCGTCGACGGCTGACACCGCAGGTCCCGTGAGCCCCGAGCCCGTGGTCCATTCGCTGCGGGTCGGTCGACCACTGCGCCGCGCCGGCACACGACACCACAGCTCCAGACGGACCCGCGCCAACGGCCCGCTCGAGGTACTCCCTCACTCGTCGGTCACCTGCCTCCCGGTGTCCTGGACCGGGCAGCTGCCCGCGACCGCGCAGTGCCTGCAGCCATCGTTGCGCATGGCGAGGTAGCTCGGCCCCTGGGTCGCGGCCGCCGCGTCGTGAATGGTGCCGCGCCATTTCTCCAGAGCTTCGGCATCCAGCGGCAACTGCATCCGCTGGGTCGCGCCTTCTTTGCTGCTCGGCTTGGCGACGTAGACCAAGCGTGCACCGCCGGGCTCTCCCATCGGAGCATTGGTTTCACCGATGGCCGGGCCGGGAGCCTTACCGAATTCACCTACGCCACCACCGGAC
>NZ_JBKOQN010000008.1:26748-116148 GCF_046764895.1 Nocardia sp. CWNU-33
CGGACACACCCACAGCACCACCGGACACACCCACAGCACCACCGGACACACCCACAGCACCACCGGACACACCCACAGCACCACCGGACACACCCACAGCACCACCGGACACACCCACAGCACCACCGGACACACCCACAGCACCACCGGATTCGCTCACAGCACCACCGGATTCGCTCACAAACTCACCATGCGAACCTGCGGCGCTGCCTGGTTCAGCTGTTGTGCCCGACGTTCCAGTGGTCGCGACTTCGGGTGTTCCCGATGCCCCAGCGGCCTCGATCCGAGGTCCATCGGCTGTGCCCGCAATCGCACCGGACTCTCCCCGCACGCCACCACGCACACCGGGGCCACCCGAATCAGCAGGTGACATCGGAACTTCAGCTAAGACGCCGACCATACCGACTGGTCCTCCTGGTTCGCTCGCTCCGAGTTCGGCGGCCTCCGGCAAGCTCCAGGACTCAGCGGTGACGCGTCTCGATTCGAGTGCGGGAGAACGGGATTCGCGGGTGACACCTCGGGTTTCGGTGTCGAAGCCACCCGATTCGCGTGGGTTGTCATCCGACTTGCCCATAGTCGGGTCGAGCGCACCCATCGCCGCAGCTACCTGGTAGGTCGCGAGTTGGGCATGGTCGGCGGCGGCTTGTTTGGTGACCGGGGACTTGCCGGTCTTTACGTCGACGATCACAAAGCGGCCGAGGGCGTCGCGTTCCAATCGGTCGACTCGACCACGGATGCGGACGGGGCGTTCGTCTTCCGCGCGTGCGGGTAGCACGCAGTCGACCGGGACCTCGACGCCGGCCTGGGTGAGTTCGCCTCGGGTGTTGCGAACCCAGGCCATAAATGTCTCCAGCATGGCCTCGGTGCGGCGCAACTCCTGGCGGGAGTGCCAGCCGGTGCCGGGATCGATGGCCTGCCATGCCTTGTCGAGGGCAGCCCTGACCTGTGCCTCCGGCACCTTTCCGGCCAGCGCTTGGACCAGCGTGTGCACCAGGTTGCCTTTGACCGCGTGCGGGTTGTCACCATCGGTGCCGCCGTGGCGTTCCAATGCCCAGCGCAGCGGGCAGGTACGCAGGAGCTCCACCGTGGACGGCGACAGCGCAACGGCGGTGTCGTCCTCGTCCCACAGGGACCGCGACGAGCTGAGATCGGCTGTGCCGTACCAGTCTTCGGGGTGGGTGCCGCGAATGCCCGCACTCGCGAGCCGGGCCAGTTGGTGGGCCGCGCGGCGCCTACGTTCCGGATCTGCCTCGAAATCGCAGACCACGCCGCGCATTTCGGCGACCAGGGAATGCATCACCAGGGCCCGGCCGGGATCGGCGACCGGAAGCGCACCGGGTTCACCGTCGTCGTCGTGTCCGAGCAGCTCGGCCAGGAAACGGGACGGCACGAGATCGCGGTCGCCCGATACTGATTCCACCGCGGTGACCAGCAGCGACTGCCGAGCCCTGCTGCACGCCACCAGCAGGAGCCGGCGTTCCTCGGCCAGGATCGGCGCAGCGCGGCTCACGCGCTCCCCGGCATCGGCGATCCCCGCTGTCACATCGACCAGATCCTCGTTGCCGAGCAGCGTGCCGCGCGGACGCGGATTCGGCCAGATGCCTTCCTGCACCGCGGCAACGGCGACCACATCCCACTCCCGCCCCGCGGACGCGTGCGCGCTGAGCAGCGCGACCGCTTCCCCCGGCGCGGTCAGCGAGGTCGTGTCGTGCGGGATCTCCTGTTGCAGTAGGTATTCGACGAATCCCTCGACGCTGGCACGCGGCAGCCGGTCGACATAGGCTGCGGCAGCGTCGAAGAGACCGACCACGGCATCGAGATCCCGATCGGCCTGCATCCCGATCGCGCCACCGCGTTCGGACTGCGCGACCCAGCGCCGCTCCAGTCGCGACCCGGTCCACAGCGCCCACATCACGTCTTCGAGTCCGGCGCCTTTTCGCCGGGCCGTCCGAGCCCGATCCACCGCGTCGAGCACCCGGCGCAGCGGTGCGGCCTCCACATCGGTCAGCCGCTCGATGAGCTCGCGGTCGGCAATACCGACGAGCAGATCCCGCAGCACCTCCGCCGATGACCGATCCAGCAGGCCGCCGCCGTCGTCATCCCCCGTGAATCCGGCGCCGGACTTCGATCCGTTCTGCGACTCCAGCACGCTGCGTCGAATTCCACGCCGCAGCCTGCGCAGACTGATCTGATCGGCGCCACCGAGTGGCCCGCCGACCAGGTCGAGCGCATCCTCGTCGGAAAACATCGGCTCGGTTGTCGGCGGCGCACTACGCTTGGCCGGCTCGCTCGCGAGTACCGCTCGCAATGCCAGCAGCATCCAGGCCGCGCCGCGCCGTCGAGCCAGCGGCGCATCGAGCGCGGGCTGCTGCACCGGCACCCCGGCCGCCAGCAGCGCGCGCCGCAGCGGTGCCAGCGACAGCGGCACCGATCGCACGATCACCGCCATGCGCGACCACGGCACGCCCGCGGTGAGATGGGCGCGCCGCAAATAGTCGGCGATCAGCCCGGCTTCCTTCGCCGGAGTGGCCAGCACCCGGACCCGCACCGCGGTAGGGTCGTCTTCCGGTTCGGTCTCGCGCCTCGGTAGCGAAAACCGTTGTGGCGCACTGCCTGGCAACCTGGCCGCGATCCTGGCCACCGCCAACTCCACCTGACCGCCCGAGCGGTGGTTGTCCCGCAGGATGATTCGCTGCCCCTCCGGTGCGGCGAGGTCAGCGACGAACCGGGTGTCCGCGCCGCGGAAGGTGAAGATGCCCTGATCCGGGTCGCCCGCGACCACCGCGGTCTGCGCGGCGTTGCCGATCACCCGAATCAGCAGCGCGGCCTGCGGATCCAGATGTTGGGCGTCGTCGACAAGGAGGTATCGGATCCGAGAGCGTTCCGTGGCAAGCAGATTCGCGTCGCCGGCCAAGGCGTCGAGGGCGGCGCCGACGAGTTCGGCGGCATCCAGCGCGGGCGCGGTCGCCTCGGGCGCCTCCACCCCTACCGACCAGCGCAGCAGCATCGTCTGCTCGTACCGCACCGCGAACTTGCCCGCCGCCACCCATTCCGGCCGACCATGCTCACGGCCTAGGCGGACCAGGTCCTCCGGCCCGAGCCCGCGCTCGGTGGCCCGCAGCATCAGGTCGCGCAACTGTTCGGCGAACCCACCGAGACTCAATGCGGGCTGCAACCGTTCGGGCCACAATCCGGTCGCCCCCGCCGCGATATCGATGAGGTCACCGCGCAGCATCTCGCGCAGCACGGCATCCTGCTCGGCACCGGTCAGCAAACGCGGCGGCGGGTTGCCGTGCGCGGTGGCGTGTCTGCGTAGCACCGAGAAAGCGTAGGAGTGCAGTGTGCGCACCAGCGGCTCGCGCGTCGCGCCGGGCACGCCCGGTTCGACGTCGGGCTCCGGACCGGTCAGCCGGGTCGTGATGGCATCGCGCAGTGCGCTCGCCGCTTGCTTCGAATGGGTCAGCACCAGCACCGATTCCGGATCGGCTCCCGCGGCGATCCGGTCGGCGGCCAGATCGATCAGCAGGGTGGTCTTGCCGGTGCCCGGCCCGCCGAGCACCTGCCACGGCCGCCATCCCGGGCGGATCGGGCCGAGTGCGGCCTGGGCGTCGAACAGCGCGCGAACATCGGCACCCCAGACCCGAGGCCGGGGTGCCGCCACGTTTCGGCGAACAAGTCGCACCGCGCTATCCGATCGCACCACGCGGGCTATTGCAACAGACGCGACCGACACACCACGAGGCGCTCCGGGTCGGCTCGGGCTGCGACGGGTTTCGATACACGTCAAAATGGATGCCGTGTCTGCTCTTCATGTCCACCGATTCGGGCCCGCCGACGGGCCGGTCGTCCTGGCCCTGCACGGCGTTGTCGGCCACGGCAAACGCTGGGAAGCCATCGCAACCGAGCACCTGCCCGATGTCCGAATAATCGCTCCTGACCTGCGTGGACACGGCCGCTCAACCGGGCTGCCGCCATGGAATTTCGAGACCATCGTCGCCGATCTCGCCGGGGTCCTCGCCGCGGAAACCGACGAACCCGTTGTGGTGGTCGCGCACTCGTTCGGCGGCGCATGTGCGCTGCACCTCGCTGATAGCCATCCGGAATTGGTGCGCAAGTTGGTGTTGCTCGACTCGGCTATCGCCTTGGAACCGGAACTGCTCATGGACGTCGCGCTGTCGAGTCTGGCCTCGCCGGACTACGTCGACGTCGAGCATGCGCGGCGAGACAAGATGGCGACCGGCTGGAGCGAGGTCGACCCGCGCCTGCTGGATGCGGAACTGGCCGAGCATCTGATGCCGACCGCCGACGGCCGCGTCGGCTGGCGGATCAGCCTGCCCGCCGTCAACTCCTACTGGGGTCAGCTCGCCCGCCACTACGTCCTGCCGCCGCACGATCTGCCGACGGTGCTCGTGCAGGCCATGAAGGTGGTGCCGCCGTTCGTGACACCGGAGTTCCGTGCCGCCCTGATCGAGCGGCTCGGCGACAATCTGACGCTGCTCGAATGGGACTGCGATCACATGGTGGCCCAGATCCGTCCCGCCGAGACGGCGGCGCTGATCCGATCGGCGCTCTGATCGCGATGGCCACCTCGGATGCCCAGGTCGAGCTGGTCCGCGCGCTCGTCGCGACCATCCCGCTCGGCCGGGTGGCCACCTACGGTGACATCGCCGCGGCGGCGGGGCTTTCCACGCCGCGCACGGTCGGCTGGATCATGCGCACCGATGCCGCGGATCTGCCATGGCATCGAGTCATCGGGGCGGGCGGCAAGCCGGCCGCGCATCTGGCCGAGCGGCAACTACGGCTGCTCGCCGAGGAAGGTGTCGCGATCCGTGACGGGCGAGTCGACCTGCGCGCAGCGCGTTTCTCCTTCCCCGGCGCACCGAACGGGTAGTGCCGCGCAATCCCGTCACGCCGCCCACGTTCGACGGTTACCGTGGAAGTCATGTCCACCCGCCTGGCGTCGGTCGTGTTCGACGCAGACCGGCCGCGGTTCGTCGCGAACTTCTGGGCCGAATTGCTCGGCTGGGGGGTGACCGTGGACCGCGTCGACGAAGTCGATGTCGCCGCGCCCGACCCCGACGGCCTCGAGCTGGCCCTGACCTTCCTCCCAGCGGCGGGTGCGAAGCGCGGGAAGAACCGCATCCACCTCGACCTCGCCAGTCGCTCTATCGACCACCAGCGCGTGCAGGTCGATCGGGCGCTTTCGCTCGGTGCGCGCCGCATCGACATCGGCCAGGGGGCGACACCGTGGGTGGTGCTCGCCGATCCGGAGGGCAATGAATTCTGCGTGTTGGAGCCGAGGGAGGAGTACGTGGACACCGGTGCGGTCGCGGCGATCGTCATCGACACGCACGAACCGGTCCGGCTTGCCGAGTTCTGGTCCGCCGCGTCCGGCTGGCCGATGGAACATGCCGGCGCGCAGGTAGCCGGCCTGCGCTCGGCGACGGGGCTCGGTTCCTGGCTGGAGTTCGTGTGGACGCCCGACGTGAAGTGCGGACGCAATCGACTACACCTGGATCTGTCCTCCTTCCCCACCGACGACCAGGCCGGGGAGGTGGCCAGGCTCCGCGCGGCGGGCGCGACCCAGATCTCGACCGGAGATATCGGTGGCGCGCCGGGGCAGGTGCTCGCCGATCCGGAGACAAATGAGTTCTGCCTGCTCCGACCGGCCTCGAGCTACACAACGGTCTGATCCACCGCGCCCGCTTGGGCGGTTGTGCAGCGCCGACGAATTAGCATGTCGGCCATGTTGTTCCTCGCCCAAGGTTTCGGCTTGTGACGGCCGTCGACGCGATCATCCTCGCGGGCGGACGTGCCAGCCGCATGGGCGGCGTGGACAAACCCGCCATCATTATCGGCGGACGATCGATGCTCGATGCGGCCCTTGCCGCCGTCGCAGGCTGTGTGCGCACCGTCGTCGTCGGGCCGCAACGGCCAGAGTTGGCTTCAGCGATCCGGCAAGTTCGGGAAGTCCCGCCGGGGTCGGGACCGGTGGCCGCGGTCGACGCGGGCTTGCGGGCGCTCGGCGCCGCCGCGTCGCCGCTGGTGGTGGTGCTCGCCGCGGACATGCCGTTCCTGACCGGGGCGGTAGTCGTCGAATTGATCAGGCACGCCACCGAATCCGGCGCCGACGCGGTGTTCGCCGCCGACGAGTCCGGGCGGCCGCAGTACCTCACCGGAGTGTGGCGGCGCTCGGCGCTCGCCGCAGCCCTCGCGAAGCTGGATTCGCTGGTCAATCAGCCGATGAAGGCGCTGGTTCCGACAGATACAGTGACTGTGGCGATGCCGGGGATCGCCGATTGCGACACCGACGAGCAGGTGCGGCGCGCGCGAGCGGCGGCACGGACGGTGGACGACGCGGCCGATACGAGCGCTGCGCCGCAGGCGAACCCGCCCGCTCCCGCCCGGTCGGCAGGGGCCGGACCGGTGGGGCCAACCTCGAGCGTCGCGGCGTCACGGCGGGAGCGCCCCGCACTGACTCTCGACGAGGCGCGAAACACGTTGCGCACCGATATCTCTCGACTGACCGCGTATCGGGCCGACCTGCGTTCGGTCCGCGGCGCGGCACTGGCCGCGCCGTTGTCAGCCGTCGGCGCGCTGCCACGCTTCGATGTGTCGGCGATGGACGGATACGCGGTCGCAGGTGACGGCCCCTGGCGCCTGCGCCGCGATATCGGTTTCGCGGGTGGTCAACGCCCTGTCGGATTGCTGACCGGAGAGGCGGTCCGCATCGCCACCGGCGCGCACGTGCCCGACGGCACCACCCACGTCGTGCGGGACGAGTTCGCGACGGTCGACGCGAACAACACCCTGCACCGGCTCCCCGACACTCCCTTGCGCGAGGACATCCGCCGCAGTGGCGAGGACCGCAGCCGCGGCGATCTGATCGCCCCCGAAGGCACCCCGGTCAGCGCGACTCTGATCTCGGCAGCCGCCAGCGTGGAGGCGACCGAAGCACTGGTCCGCGGCCCGGTCCGGGCCCGCATCGTCATGACGGGTGACGAAATCCGCAGCCGGGGCCCGCTGCGCGTCGGCCAGACCCGCGACTCCATCGGTCCGGTGCTGCCGGACATGTTGTCCTGGTACGGCATTCACACCATCGCCCGCGTCCATCTGCGCGACACGCCCAATGGATTCGACGAAGTCCTCACCGCCGCAACCGATTGCGATGTCCTGGTGATCGTCGGCGCGACCGGAGGCGGCGCCGCCGACCAGCTGCGCGGCGCCCTGCCCCGTGCGGGCGCCAGGATCCTCGTGCACCGCCTGCGCCTACGCCCCGGCGGGTCCACCGTCGTCGCGGAACTTCCCTCGGGCACCGCCGTCCTCGGTCTGCCCGGCAATCCCTTCGCCGCCGTCGCCATCTTGATGGCGCTGGCCCCCGCCCTCGTCGACGGCCGCATCGGCAGCCCCCCGCGGCGCGCACTGACCGGCCCCCTGCACAACGCCTCCGAGATCGCGGGCCCGGTCCCCCGCATCGTCCCGGCCCGGCTCGACCAGGACGGCGGCTGGCGCGGCGACGCCCACATCCGAACCACCCATCTCGGCGGCCTCATCGACCGCGACGGTTTGGTCATCGTCCCCACCGAAGCAACCGACGGCGTTCAGGTCGAATTCTTGCCCCTGCTCAGCTGATTTCAGCCGCCCATTTCCGCCCATTTCCACCGAAATTGCCACGAATCGTCCGACACATCGACATTTTCCTTCCGCGATTGATGCCCGCTCGCTATTGTGTGGTTGTTAGGCGAACATTAATCCCCCGGAAAGGACCGAGTGGAGATGGCTGAAAAGTCCAAGAAGACGCCTAAGAAAATGCCCAAGCAGATGCCTCGGCAGCAGCAACAGCAGCGCCAGGAGCAGGGCATGCCGCGAGCAGGCGGGAGCGCTGAAGGCCAGAAGATGATGCCGGACCAGCAGCGACGCCAGGGCGAGAACGACCCCAACCGCATCGATCGGCGACCGGGGCAGCACTGATCCAAGTCCTGTAGAACGGGCCGCTGGTTCCTGCATTGCAGGATCCAGCGGCCCGTTTCAATTGTGTGGATAAATTCGAACTTTCGCCTCACGCACCGATACGCAACAGCGATTCGGAATCGACATCCACCGACCTTCTGGCGACCGTCGGATCAGGAGTCGGCACCGCATCGAGCAGCCGCCGCGTGTAATCCTCGTGCGGGCGAGCGAAAACATCTGTCACCGGTCCGGTTTCGACAACGGATCCCGCACGCAGCACCACGACCCGGTCGGCCACCTGATGCACGACGGCGAGATCGTGACTGATGAACAGGCAGGCGAAGCCGTACTCGGCACGCAGGTCCGCGAACAGGTCGAGGACCTGAGCCTGGACCGAGACGTCGAGCGCGCTGGTCGGCTCGTCGGCCACCAGCAGCCGTGGCGCGAGGGCGAGAGCACGCGCGAGGGCGACCCGTTGCCGCTGACCGCCGGAGAGCTCACCCGGCCGGCGGGTGGCGTAGTCCCGCGGCAGACGAACGGATTCCAACAGATCGCCGACCTTCGCACGCAGCAGTGCGCCGGAGGCGACGCGATGCACCTGGAGAGGTTCGCCGATCGCGTCCTCGACGTTGCGGCGCGGATCGAGTGAAGCGGCCACATCCTGGTGGACGAGTGCGACCTGCTTTCGCAGCGCGCGAAGCTCCTTGGCCGGCAGCCCCGCCAGCGAAACCCCTTGCAGTTCAACTCTTCCCGAGTGTACCGGTACCAGACCGAGTGCAGTGCGGCCGAGCGTGCTCTTGCCCGAGCCCGACTCTCCGACGAGCCCGACCACTTCACGTGGCCCGAGAGTCAGCGAAACATCGTGCAGTGCACGAAAATCCGACGCTCCACCATGACCTCGATATACCACGGTCAGCTCGTCCACCTGCAGCACCGACGCAGCTTCCGACTCCTGATCGGATTCGGCGGCGGCCGCGACCGACACGACCTTCCCGTCGCCCGCCGGCAACCGCGGCACGGCGGCCAACAGAGTGCGCGTATACGACTCCCGGGGCTCGGCAAACAGTCCGTGGACGGACTGCTCTTCGACGACCCGGCCCGCACGCAGCACCACGACCCGGTCGGCGATCTCGGCGACCACGCCGAGATTGTGCGTGATGAACAGGATCGCGGTGCCGTTGCTGCGCTGCAGACCCCGCAGCAGGTCGAGGATTTCGGCCTGCACAGTGACATCGAGCGCGGTGGTCGGCTCGTCCGCGATCAGCAGGTCGGGTTCGCCGGATAGGGCGAGTGCGATAACCACGCGCTGTTTCTGCCCGCCGGAGAGCTGGTGCGGATACCAGTCGACGCGCTGTTCCGGCTCCGGAATGTCCACCATCCGAAGCAATTCGACGGCCCGCTTGCGCGCCTCGGCCTTGGTGACTTTCGCATGCGCACGCAAGGCCTGCGTGATCTGGGTCCCGATCTTCTGCACCGGGTTCAGCGCGGTCTGCGGTTCCTGAAACACCATGCCCACGCGGGTGCCGCGTATGCCGCGCAGTTGCGACTCCGGCGCACCGATGATTTCGGTGTCGCCGAGCCGGATGGATCCGGATGCGGTCGCGGTCTGCGGCAGCAGCCCGAGCACCGTGCGTGCGGTGATCGACTTGCCCGAGCCGGACTCACCGACCAGCGCGACCACCTCGCCGTGCCGCACCGAGAACCCGACACCGTCCACCACGGTGCGTGATCCGAAGCGCACCACCAGATCCCGGACTTCCACGAGTGTGTCCATCGTGTCGGTGTCGGTCATCGGATCCTCCTGGCCCGGCCCAACGCCTGGGCGATCAACAGAAAGCCGAGCGTCAACCCGGCCACCACGGCCAGTGGGCCGATCGCGAACGCCACATTGGCGTCCAGGTTTCCGATCGACTCGGCAATCAGCGAGCCGAGCGAGGGGTCCGGCGGGCGCACCCCGATGCCGATGAAGCTCATTGCACCCTCGATGAACACCGCGACCGACATCGACAGCGCAAGCTGCACCGCCAGTGGTTCGGCGGCGTTGGGCAGCACGTGCTTTCGCAGAATCCACCAGGGACCCGTCCCGATGACCTCGGCGGCCTCGACAAACGGCTGTTCGCGCACCTGCAGGATCGAGGTGCGGATCTGTCTGCCGAAGATCGGGATCTCCGCCGCGACGATGACCACGATCACCGCGTGCGCGCCGGGTCCGGTGATCGCGGCGAGTGCGATGGCGAAGATTAGCGCGGGGAAGGCGAGGATCAGGTCGAAGGCGCGCTGCGCCACCACATCCGCGACCGCGTTCACACTCGAAACAAGCCCAGTCAGCGCGCCGATCAGCGCACCCAGCGGGACGGCGATGAACACCATCAGCAGGTCGATGCGGATGCCGTGCAGCACCCGCGAAAAGACGTCCCGATTCAAGTGATCGGTGCCGAGCCAGTGCTCCCCACTCGGACCGAGGAGGTTCGCACCGGGTATCTGCTGGATCGGATCATAGGAGGTGAGCAGCCCCGCGCAGATTCCGGTCGCGGCGATCGCGCCGACGAGGATCAGGCCGGCCAGACCTTGTCCACACCGGAAGGCACGCAGCAGGGAGCCTGTGGTGTCGGCGGGTACCGGGGCTACAGCGGCGGCTTCGACAGGGACAGCGATATCGGTCACGATTTGCCCCCGATGCGGATGCGTGGATCGAGGTAGGCGTGCACGAGGTCGGTGCCGAGCTGGATGATCACGAACACCGCCACCGACAACAGCAACAGCACCTGCACGACCGGATAGTCGCGCCGACTGATGCCCTGCTCGATGAGCTGCCCGATGCCCGGCCACGCGAAAGCCGACTCCACCAGGACCGCGCCGCCCAGCAGCTGGCCGGTCTGGATGCCAAGTGCGGTCAGCATGGTCGGCAGCGCGTTGCGCAGCGCACCGCGGGTCACGATCTGCCAGTGCGCAATGCCCAGCGCCCGCGCGGTCAGCGCGTAGGGCTTGCCCAGTTCGGTGCGCAGCGATTCGGTGAGGAATCGGGTGAGCGCGGCCGCCACCGGCAGTGCCAGGCAGATCGACGGCAACAGCAGATACTGCACCGCGATATCAGGCCTTGCGATGAATCCGTCCGGCGGTACGCCGCCCGCGGGCAGCACCGGAATCACGACCGCGAACACCAGCACCAACAGCACACCGGTCACGAAGACCGGCAGCGCGATGGCCACCGTGTTGGCCGCGGCGACCACCGCGCTCAGCAAGCGACTCGGCCTGGCCACCGATGCCACGCTGATCACCACACTCGTCACGACCGCGAGCAGGAGCGCCGCTGCGGCGAGCACCACCGTATTGACAAGCCCGTTGCCGACCAGATCAGCGATCTGGCCGCCGATGATGTAGGACCGGCCGAGGTCGAAGGTCACCAGATCGCCTAGCCACGTGAGGTATTGCGCCGGGATCGACCGATCGAGCCCGAGCTGGTGCCGGACGGCCGCGATAGTGTCCGGCGTCGCGTCGGGGCCGGCCAGCGACGTGGCCGGATCGCCAGGCACCAGCCGCAGCAACAGGAAGATCAGCACCGACGCGCCGAACAGGACGAGCACCGCGGAGGGCAGGCGGCGCACCACATACCTGGTCATGCCAGGAATGCGTCCGTGAGCACGGTCTCGCGACGCTTGGTCCAGGACACTCCGTGCACCTTGCGTGAGGTGGCGACCTGGTTGTGGTGCACGCCGATTTCGATGAGGAACAGTCCCTCCAGCAGCCGATCGCTGACATTCTGGTATGCCTTGATCGCCTCGGGGCCGGTCCCCTGGATCACCTTCCACGCGGCGTCGGCCGCGGCGAGATAGGCAGGGGATTCGTAGTGGGAGGCGTTCTTTCGCGCGTTGAAGGGGTAAGCGCTCACCGTGAGCGTCGACGGCGTGAACTGCGCCCATGAGTGGGTGGTGACCCACAGACCCGGGAAGTCGCCGCCGATAAGCCTTTTCACGAAGGTAGCCGGTTCGATCGGATCGAGCGTCACCTCGATGCCGATCTCCGCCAGATTCGCCTGCACGATCTGCGCGGTTGCCTCGTAGTACGGAAGGCTGGTTTCGTAGGACAGCGTCAGCTTCGGCGGCTTCGTCGTCTGCGACAGCACCTGCTCGGCCTTGGCGATGTCACGCGACAGGGATGTGTTGCGGGTCGCGTCGAAGGCGGGAGAACTCTTGGGCCACGGCAGATTCACCGGGTATCCGGCGTTGCGGAACACCTCGGCGATGATGCGCTCCCGGTCGATCGCGTAGGCGATGGCCTGGCGCACCTTGACATCGGCGAGGGCAGGCTCGGCGACATTGACACCGACATAGATCTGTAGTTCGGCGCCGTCGTAGCTGACCGTGGTGAATCCGTCACTCTTGGCGAAGTTTTCGTTGTCGCGGTAGTTCAGGCCGCTCGCGAAGGCGATCTGACCGGACTTGAGCGAATTCACCAGGGCCTGGCTGTCCGGAATGATGGAGACCTCGACACGATCCAGGTACGGCCGTTCGGGTACCCAGTACCGGGTGTTCTTCTCGAAGACCAGCTGAGTGTTCGGGGTGCGCTTGACCAGCTCGAACGGGCCGGTGCCGATGAATTTGTCGCCGGTGGCCAGCTGATCGATGGTCTCGCTGTCCAGGATCGGCGCGGTGTCGAGCAGGTCGAAGATATTGCCCACCGGGTGCGCGAACTTCAGCACGATCCGGTGGGGCGCGGTGATGTCGTATTCGGTGATCGCCGCGGCCGTGCTCTTCAGCTGAGCCGACCACTTCGGGTCCGCGTAGGTGCGCAGGGAGAATTCGACGTCCTTGGCGGTGAAGGGCCTGCCGCTGTGGAATTTCACATCATCGCGCAGTTCCAGCGCCAGCGACAAACCGTCCGGCGCGAGGGTCCACGACTTCGCCAGCGACGGACCGGGTTCCAGCTTGTCGTTCGGGTAGCGGACCAGCGTCTCGTACACCAGGCCGACCACGACGGGGACGGTTCCGGTGTTGGTCAGGATGTTCGCCGGGACCAGATCGGTCGGGACGCCGACCTTCAGCGTGCCGCCGCGCACCGGCGTCGCATTGTCGCCACCGGCGGACTTCTGCTCGTTCACCGCCGAGGTGCACGCAGCGAGTGCACCGGTGCCGAGGATCGCGAACGCGGCAATACCCGTGGTGCGCAGGAAATTACGGCGACCCAGTGGGCCGGGGGAAGAACTCATCTGACAAATCCTCGAAGACAGATCGCTGCCGAAGAACAGGGAGCGATTTCGGTGCGGCATCGGCACCGGGCAGGAAGGGAAACGAATCGACGGTGGGGCATATACGCGCTCAGGCGCGGCAGCACCGCGAAGCACAACACGAACAGCAGGGTTCCTGCGCGCACTCCGCTCGGGGTGCGCAGGGCTGAGTCGTGGGCATACCGGTCAAGCTAACAGGCAACGATCCAGCAAGCATCGGTTCGGCGCACCGTGCGCGAAATACTGGCGACCTGGGCCTTCCCGACTTTGACTGGAATGATGCCTGTTCCATCCCACGCCCGCGGCTATGAATCCAGCTCCGGTTCGATCGGCCGAACCACCGCCGATTCGACACCGGAATGGACCTACCCACCGACAGCACCCACAGGCGCTCCCAACATCATCGTGGTGCTGGTCGACGACATGGGATACAGCGATATCGGCCCGTTCGGCTCCGAGATCGAGACGCCGACGCTGGACCGGCTGGCCGCCACCGGAGTTCGGTTCACCAATTACCACACCACCCCACTGTGCTCACCGTCGCGCGCGGCGCTGCTGACCGGAATCAACTCTCACCGTGCTGGATTCGGCTTCGTCGCGAATGCCGATCCCGGGTACCCGGGCCTGCGATTGGAGCTAGCCGACGACGTGCTCACGCTGCCGGAGATACTGCGCGGCAACGGTTACGCAACCTATGCGGTCGGCAAATGGCATCTGGTGCGCGACGCCACGATGAACCCGGCCGCGCACCGGGATTCGTGGCCGACCCAGCGCGGCTTCGACCGCTACTACGGCTCGCTGGAGGGACTCAACTCCTTCTACTACCCCAACCAGTTGGTGTCGGACTCCTCCGTCGTCGACGTCGAGCAGTACCCGGAGGGCTACTACCTGACCGACGACCTGACCGACAAGGCCATCGGCTACCTCAAGGACCTGCGCGCCCACGATTCGGCCAAACCCTTCTTCCTCTACTTCGCGCATGTCGCCATGCACGGCCCGCTGCAGGCCAAGCCCGAAGACCAGGCCAAATACCGTGGCCGCTACGCCGAGGGCTGGGATCGATTGCGCCAGAACCGGTTTGCGGCTCAGCTTGCGCAGGGCCTTTTCCCGGAGAGCACGCAACAAAAGGCCCGCAACACCGAGCCGGGATACGAGGCAGCGGAGTGGGATTCGCTCAGTGCCGATGAGCAGCGGCGCTTCGCCAGGTACATGGAGGTCTACGCGGGGATGGTCGACAGCATCGACCAGAGCCTCGGCCGCATCCTCGATACGGTCGAGCAGCTCGGCGAGCTCGACGACACCATTGTCGTGTTCACCTCGGACAACGGCGGCACCGCCGAGGGCGGCCCGGAGGGCACCCGCAGCTATTTCGCGGAGTTCGCGCACATCGACGATCCGGACTGGGTCGGCGATGTGCCGCACGACGAGGAACTGATCGGCACCGCCCGGCTCGGCGTGCATTACCCGCGCGGCTGGGGCCAGGCCTCCAACACCCCGTTCCGGTTCTACAAGGGCCAGACCTTCGCGGGTGGCGTGCGCGTGCCGCTCATCGTCTCCTGGCCGAAAGGTCTGCCGCGCACCGAAACCGACAGCGGTATCCGGCAGGAGTACGCCTACGTCACCGATCTGGCGCCGACCCTGCTCGATCTGGCCGGCCTGCAACGTCCGAGTGTGCGTAATGGACTGCCCGCCAAGGAGTTCGACGGCATCTCCGCCGCTGAACTGCTGCGCGACCCGCAGGCACTCAGCACACATACCGAGCAATACTCCGAGATGACGGGACACCGCGGCTTCTACCGCGACGGCTGGAAGCTGCTGTCGCTGCACGAGCCCGGCACCGATGTCGATGCCCCGCACTGGCAGCTGTTCGATGTGCGCACCGATCCGACCGAGCTGCACGACCTTTCGGAGCAGTATCCGGACAAGGCCGCCGAATTGGCCACAGCCTGGGACGAATCCGCCTGGGCCAATACCGTTTTCCCGCTGCTGACCCGTCAGGATCTGGCGCGCAGGCGGCCCGAGGAGTCCCGCTTCGCCGAGCCGCTGCGGCTGCTGCCCGGCACGCCGACCCTGGAGCGCTATCGATCGCAGCGCCTGATCGCCTACCGCGACTTCGCCATCACCGTGGACCTCGGCGGATACCGCCCCGGTGACGAGGGTGTTCTGGTCGCACACGGCGATCCGCTCGGCGGCTACCTGCTCTACATCGAGGACGGGTGGGTGACCCTCGGGGTGAACAGCTACGGCAACTACGCCACGGTCTCGGCGGGCCCGCTCGGCACGGACACCCGCCGGATCACCGTCGCCGCGGTGGTGCGCCCACACCTGCGCTGGGACTTCAGCATCGGCGTCGACGACGAACGCGTCGGCGAACTACGCGATCAGGTGCAGCTGGTCGGCATGGCCCCGTGGACCGGCATCTCCGTCGGGGTCGATGCCCGCGGCCCGGTCTCGTGGGACCTGCGCGAACGCCGCGGCCCGTTCCGCTACACCGGCAACCTGCGTTCGGTGACCTATATGCCGGGCCCGATCCGTGTCCCCGACCCCACTATCGATGCGGTGGAACGCGAGGCGGAGTTCGTTGCGGAATAGGCGCAGCGTGCGCGACGGCCGCCCGCGCACAGCCGAGCCGAATTTCGGACATCGGTCCCGGTCGGATACCGTTTACCAGGCACAACGGCCCTCTTCACGACGAGAAGGACGCACCTGATGGACGACAGTTCCCTCATCTGGGACGACGGTGCGCTGGTCACCATCGACCAGCGCGGGCTGCCGCACGAGGTGCGGGAGTTGCGGCTCACGACGGTCGAGGACATCGTCGACGCCATCCGGGGGCTCGCCATCCGCGGCGCACCGGCCATCGGCATCGCGGGGGCGTTCGGGGTGGTCATCGCCACCGCGGCGAACACCGCGGACGGTGTCGTCGATGTGGCGCGGGTCGAAGCGGAGGCCGAGCGCATCGTGGCCACCAGGCCCACCGCGGTGAACCTGGCATGGGCGGTGCGGCGAGTCACGGCTCAGGTGCCGCTCGGTGTGGACGCGGTGCTCGCGGAGACGCTGGCGATCCTGGCCGAGGACGGGCGCGTCAACCGCGCCGCCGCGACGAATGCCGCCGACCTCGTGCAGGAGCTCTGCCCTGGTCGCCCGCTGCGCGTGCTGACCCACTGCAACACCGGCAGGCTCGCGACGAGCGCCTTCGGCACTGCAATCGGCGCGGTTCGGGTGCTGTCGGAGCGCGGTGCGATCGAGAACGTCCTGGTCGACGAGACCCGCCCGCTGCTGCAGGGTGCACGGCTGACGACCTGGGAGCTCGCCGCGGCGGGCATCCCGCACCGACTCACCATCGACTCCGCGGCGGCCTGGGCGATGGCCACCGGTCAAGTCGACTGTGTGCTGGTCGGCGCCGACCGCGTCACCCTCAACGGGGACGTCGCGAACAAGATCGGGACCTATGCCCTGGCGCTGGCGGCCCGCCATCACGGTATCCCGTTCATCGTCGTCGCCCCCGAGTCCACCCGTGACCCGAATATGGCGACCGGGCGCGACATCGTCGTGGAACAGCGCGCCCCTGCCGAGGTCACCGGATTCGCTGGTGTCTCAACAGCTCCCGCGGGCACCGAGGTCTTCAACCCGGCCTTCGATGTCACGCCGGCCGACCTCGTAACCGCCGTGGTCACCGAACTGGGCGTCGTCCATCGTGCGGGATCTGCTGTCCCCGAACACCATCCGGGCCGCGAGATCGCCGACATCGCGCGCGAGCTCTACCACCGCGGCTGGATGCCGGGCACGGCGGGCAATATCTCGGTACGCACCGCGGAGACCGCGGTGATCACCGGCAGCGGCCTCGCCAAAGGTGAACTGTCCGAGCGCGACATGGTGACCGTCCGCGTGCTGGATTCGACTCCGGTAGCTCCGCAGCAGCGAAAACCGTCGGCGGAGACCACCATTCACACCGCGGTGTATCGGACGACCGACGCGGCCGCGGTCGTGCACATCCATCCGCCGTACGCGACGACGCTCTCGACGCAGGCCGGTTCTCCCGATGACCCGACTATCCTGCGCATCACCGACTTCGAACTCATCAAGGGACTCGGCAGCGCCGACCTGGGGGCCATCGACATCCCGGTGTTCCCCAACTGGCCCGATGTCGCGCGCATCGGCGCCGACATCGAGCGGTACCTGTCCGAGAACCCGACCGCACCACCGGTATTGGGCATCGCCGGCCACGGCATCACCACCTGGGGGGACAATCTGTCCCAGGCACGCGATCGCGCCGAATGCCTCGAGGCGCTGTGCGAACTGGTGCTGCGGACCGGGCGGCGGCAGGTCGGCTTACATGACGAGATCCTCGAGATAGGACTGAGATGACGCTTTTGCAGGTGATGGCCGCCGACGATGCCGACAAGGTGCTGCTGCGGACCACCGACGACGCGGTGATCGCCGCGCAATTGGCCGACCGCGGAATCACTTTCGACCGCTGGCCGGTGGTGGACAATGCCGCCGACATCACCTCGGACGCGTTGCTGGCCGAGTACGCCGACCGGGTCGCCGAGCTCAATGCCGTCGGCCGCTACCGCCACATCGACATCGCCCGCATCCACCCCGACGACGCGAACCCCGAATGGCCGCAGATCGCGAAGGGCGCCCGCGAGAAGTTCCTCAACGAACACCGGCACGCCGAGGACGAGGTGCGTTTCTTCGCAGGCGGCCGCGGGTGCTTCTACCTGCACCTCGATGATGCGGTGCTGGCCGTCGTTTGCGAGGGCGGCGACCTGCTCTCGGTCCCGGCCGCAACCCTGCACTGGTTCGATATGGGCACCCGCCCCGATTTCATCGCTATCCGTTTCTTCGAGGAAGAAGACGGCTGGGTCGGCGATTTCACCGGTGACCGCATCAGCGAAGGTTTCCCGACCCTCGACCAGCTGCTCGCCGCGCCGTGATCGCCGCGGTCGTCGTCGATATCGAAGGCACCACCAGCCCGACCAGCTCGGTGCGCGAGGATCTGTACGGCTACACCAGGGCCAGGCTCCCCGAGTGGCTTGCCGAAAACCGGATGGATGCTGCCGTCCCCATCGTCGCGGCGACCAGGGCACTTGCCGAACGCCCCGACGCCGACGAGGCCGAGGTGGCCGCGATCCTGCGCGACTGGCTCGGCTCGGATGTCAAGGCCGACCCGCTCAAGGTTGCCCAGGGGCTGATCTGTCACGAAGGCTTCCGCTCCGGCGCCCTGCACGGCGAGTTCTTTCCCGACGTTGCGCCAGCGCTCGCCGCATGGCGAGCCGCCGGGCTCGACCTCTATGTGTATTCGTCGGGATCGGTACGCAACCAGCAGGATTGGTTCGCCTTCGCCCGCGGTGGCGAACTCGCCTCGCTGATCGGCGGCTATTTCGATCTGTCCACCGCGGGGCCGAAGCGGGCATCCTCGTCCTACGAGAAGATCGCGGGCGCCATCGGCACGCCCGCCGAGCGGGTCCTGTTCCTGTCCGACCACCCGGATGAACTCGATGCCGCCGTCGCCGCGGGTTGGTCGGCGATCGGCGTCCACCGCCCCGGCGAACCGAATCCGCCGCGACCACCGCACCGCTGGATCGACTCGTTCGCCGAAGTCCAGCTGCGCTGAGTCAGCTCCAGCTGCGCCGAGTCACCCCACCCCTGCGCCAGAGTTGTTCTCAGCTGTGGCCGGTCCGCGTGCTCAAGCTCCGGAGATACCGATCTGGTTGCGCATCGCGCCCAGGTGGCTGTGCTGGACGGAAGCAAAGATACGGCGTGCATGCACCGCGACGGGACTGGTCGACCAGGGCGCCAGTGCGGTGGTGAACATGAGTTCGCACCAGGACATGGCGGGTACATCGCCCGCGGCCAGCGTCGCGATGAGCGACATCTCGGTGTCGTGGCCCGCCCATGCGGCGAGCAGCCAGGCCGTGTCGAGCCTGCCGAGGAATTCCTCGGCATCCTCCGGTGGACCGTGCGGGGTATCGACGGCGAGATGGACGACCGCGGCAATCGCGTGCCGCATCCTGGCATCCAATCCGACGGCGTCGTGCAGTAGCAGCGCTTCCAGCGCGGAGCGCAGCTCTACACCGGGGTCGATCGCCGAGTTGTCGGCCATCGAGGTGGTAGCGCGCGAACTGCGAATCATAGGAACTGTCTCCTTCGAGTCGGTATCGAGTGGTGGGTTCGCGATGACCGAACGCAGAGCGCACAGCTCGAGCACACCCGGGCGGGCGGCCTCGACCAGGCTGACCAGCGCACCCGGGTTCCAGTCCAGCCTGCCGAAGGCCAGGCACCAGTCCAGCGCCGGATTGTCCTCGGCTACCACCACATCCAGCGCCAGTCCCGACATCGACGCGGTGCACGCCAGGGTGATGGCATCCACGTCGGGTTCGGTGATGGTCAGATGCAGGGTCGCTTCGTCGTGGCCCGCGTCGGCGCGGGCCCGGCCCGCCAACCAGACCGCGCGGGCGGCGGCGGCCATTGCGCCGGCACGGCGGTCACCGTGCGGATGATCGAGATCGGTATCGAGAAAGGGGCCGTACCAGAGCGCTCGGCCCTCGTCACCGCATACCGCGAAGGTACCGTTCGAGCAGTCCGCGGCCGCGGCCAGCGTGATGTGGGGCACCAGTTGGATGTCATTCACCATGAAACACTCACTCCCGCAATGTGCGCGCAACCTGTCCTCATCGGCCGGATACTCGCGAGGTCGTCACCAACTTCGCGAATTTCCCGATAAGCGGATCAAATACGCTCCGACACGGCTTGTCCTGAAAATCGATAACATCGAGCAAACCCTGTGATGTACTTACACCGGCCAGTGAAACTCCGACCGGACGCAACACACCACTGTGTAGCGCATCCGGTGGGCATTACCGTGGTCGGCGGCCTGTGGGCGGTAACGCCGCCGCCATGCCCTACGTTCAATCTGGCTCGGTGACAGTTCATTTCCATTCGAACCGGCCCCACGGACCTGTCCTGCTGCTCGCCCACGGATTTCCCATAGACGAATCCATGTTCGATCCTTACTGAAAAACTTGACCACCGCGGGAATCAATGTGGTGACGTGGATGCGTGCGGCCACGGCGGAACAAGAGCACCGTGCGACGAGCCGTTCACTTATTGGGATCCAGCAGCCGACGCACTTTCGGTATTGAATGCGCTCGGTGTCGAAAAGGCCGTTATCGGCGGGATGAGTCAGGGGGTTACGCGGCGCTGCGCACCGCCCTGCTCGCACCCGGATCGCGTACTCGGACTCGCTCTGCTCGACACCAAGGCAGGCGCGTGCAGCCTGCCCGAATGGACGCGTTGCCGCGCTTTCTTCGACGCCTGGTGCGGTCAGGCCCCCCTTGCGCCGATCACCGAGACCCTGGCGCCGCAGCTGATCGGCGATCCGGACCCGGCCGAGTGGACGCGGTGGATCACCCGCCGGCGAGCGGGTGATCGCCTTGCTCATGCGCCGTGCTTGCTACGAACCGAACGATTCGGTGGTGGGCACGGTCGCGGGGCACGATGTGCGGATGCCGAGAAAGAATTGGACCCTGCCCGGATAATTACCGGAGTCCACCCGGAACATCTGGACATCGAGGCTGTAGCACTCGTCGGTGTCAAGGTCACGAATATGCATCGGCTGGTCTCTGCCATAGATGGTGCGGCCCGCGGCCCACATGGTTCGAAATTCCGGATACTCGCCGAGTTCGTCGAGCAGTTCGGCAGACCATGCGGTGTCGCCCGATTGCCCGATGAGGCCGCGCAGCCAGTCCACCGTGAGCGCGGCCTCGCGCCGCCAATCGACCATGACCCGCTTGGACAACGCGTTGCCGAAAAACCAGCGCAAGATATTGGCGTCCTCGACCAACCCGGGAAAAGTGGCGTCGTAGGCCTCATTACAGGACAGAATGTTCCACCGGGTATCCAGGTAGCCGGCGACATTCGGCTCATGCAGTCGCAGTCCGTTGCGCATGTCGTCACTGATCTCGGCGCGCAACTGTGGTACGCCGGGAAACGTTTCTTCGGCCAGCCCCGCCAGGTCGAAAAGATGTCTACGCTCGGCATCTGCCAACGGGCTTATCCGATCCAGATAGGCGATCAGTGAGGTCACTACCGCCTTGGTCGGGTGATCGCGATCGCCGCCTTCGAGATGGGTGACATAGCTGGAGCTGACCCCCGCGGCGAATGCCAGCTTTTCCCGGGATATGCGCCGATCGTCACGCAGTCGGCGCAGCAGCCCCCCAAAGGTTGGGGGCCGCACTTGATTCCCTTCGCCGGCATCGGTCGACTTGCTTAGCACAGCAATCCACTCCTACGAAGCTGTAGTCGTATCAACGAGTTGGGTACATCTACACGAGAGGCAAGCTGAACAGTTCGCGGCGCGCACACGATGGGCTGGTCATGACCCCATCGTCGACGATGTGAGCCCGCGCCCATGGGAGTCGATATTAAACGACATTCGTTCTTTATATTCGAAGCACACGCCGCCGAATAGCAACGTTGCAGAAATCTATTCGGGGTCGAATCCGGCTCGCGGCCACCAATATTCGAGATCGAGGCCCGCATCGGCAGCCCAGCGGAGCCAAGACACCTACGATCACCCGGCAGGCCGGAATCGCCGAATGGTTGCAGGCCACGAAATCCGCGCCACGCGACGGCCGTGCCGATCCGGCCGCCGCGATGTTCCGGACGTTCGACTGTCGTGATCGCGGCGACCGAATCCCGACGCGCTTCGAGAAGGACAGCCCATCGAAGCCGGGCCACACTCGGCCGCCGCCGGCGCGGTGGCCGGATCCTCCGACATCTCGACGGTGCCGATCGGTGACAGCACGCACCGCCCCGCAGGCACCGCCACCCGCAGCCGATTCGATCGCAGCCTCGAACCCCTATACGTACGAAGGATAATCCGCCGGCATGTCGGCCGCCGAAATTATCGGCAAATACACAGCGACACCGCGCGGCGCTTGCAATAATCGCCCGGCACGTCATATCCGCAGGACCGCAGGGCACGACAAATCACCCACAGCACCCGGCGAGAACGTGTTAACAAATGTAAAGCAAACAATAACCAGCGGTTTCCAAAGCTTCACCGGCAAGCCCCCGAAACACTTGCCGGTAGCGGCATTTCAGCCGGTCAGACCGCATCGACGCTGGTCGCACGCAGGTCAGCAGCGATTCGCCGCTACCGCACGGTGACCGTCATATTGCCGCGACCTCACAGCTCACCGAGCACACGCGCGCGTTGTGAGAGAATCATTTTGACGCGCCACCCGACCTCCTTAGAGTCGGAGCATCAGCCCGATTTCACAGCTCGAAGGGGGCGTCGTGGTTAATTCACGCACTCGGGGCTCCGCGCCCTCCGATTCGGCCGATCGGCCATCGCCCGATGCCGGCGATGCGCTCCTTCGATTGGGCAAATACTTTCGGCGCGGTGAGGCCTCCGCCGATCAACGCAGCCTGCATCAGGTCGGCGGGCGCACTGCCGACGAGTTCTACCGAGATCGGTGGTCACACGACAAGGTCGTGCGCTCCACGCACGGAGTCAACTGCACCGGGTCGTGCTCATGGAAGATCTACGTCAAGGACGGCGTAATCACCTGGGAGTCCCAGCAGACCGACTATCCCTCGGTCGGTTCGGACAAGCCCGAGTACGAGCCACGCGGCTGTCCGCGCGGCGCCTCGTTCTCCTGGTACACCTACTCCCCGGCGCGAGTGCGCTACCCGTATGTGCGCGGCGTGCTGTTGGAGATGTACCGGGAAGCCAAGGAACGCTGTAAAGATCCGGTGCTGGCCTGGGCCGATATCGTCGAGGACCCGGTCAAGGCCGAGCGCTACAAGTCCGCTCGCGGCAAGGGCGGTTTCGTGCGGGCCGAGTGGTGGGAGGCCGCGGAGATCGCCGCTGCCGCGCACGTACACACCATCAAACGCTACGGTCCGGACCGCGTGGCGGGCTTCTCACCCATCCCCGCCATGTCCATGGTCAGCCATGCTGTCGGCGCCCGGTTCATCTCCCTACTCGGCGGCTCGATGCTGTCGTTCTACGATTGGTACGCCGACCTTCCGGTGGCCTCGCCGCAGGTGTTCGGCGACCAGACCGATGTTCCGGAATCAGCCGACTGGTTCGATGCGGGCTACCTGATCATGTGGGGCTCGAATGTGCCGGTCACCCGAACGCCGGACGCGCATTACATGACCGAAGCCCGCTATCGCGGGCAGAAGGTCGTTGTGGTGTCCCCCGACTATGCCGACAACACCAAGTTCGCCGACGAATGGGTGCCCGCGCGGCCGGGGACCGACGCGGCCCTCGCCATGTCGATGGGGCACGTCATCCTGAAGGAGTTCTTTGTCGATCGCGGCACGCCGCGGTTCCTGGACTACATCAAGCGCTACACCGACTTGCCGTTCTTGGTGTGCGTGGAGGACCCGGAGGGCTGGGACGCCGACGGCGTCTATCACCACGACGGCGCGGTACCCGGCAAGTTCCTCACCGCCGCCGACCTCGGCCGGACCGGCGAGGGTGTGGAGCACAAGCCGGTGCTGCTGGATGAGGCGGGAAAACCCGTGGTGCCCAATGGTTCTCTGGGCCACCGCTTCAGCGCGAGCGATGCGGGCAAGTGGAACCTCGACCTCGAAGGTGTCGATCCGCTGTTGACGCTGCACGGCAGACCGGACCAGAAGTCGGTCACGGTGCGGCTGCCGCGCTTCGATTCCGACACCCCGGGCGTGCTGGTGCGTGGCGTGCCGACCACGATGATCGGTGGCAGGCGCGTCACCACGGTCTTCGATCTGCTGTTGGCGCAGTACGGCGTCGGCCGGGACGGACTGCCCGGTGAGTGGCCGACCGGCTACGACGACGCCTCCCAGCCGTATACCCCGGCCTGGCAGGAGACGATTACCGGCGTTCCCGCCGCACAGGCCGAGCGGATCGCCCGCGAATTCGCCGACAACGCCGACAAATCCGGCGGCCGCTCAATGATCCTGATGGGGGCCGGCACCAACCACTGGTTCCACTCCGATCAGATCTACCGTGCCTTCTTCACGCTGACCCTGCTCACCGGATGTCAGGGCGTCAACGGCGGCGGCTGGGCGCATTATGTGGGTCAGGAGAAGTGCCGCCCGGTAACCGGGTGGGCGACTTTGGCTTTCGGCCTGGACTGGCAGCGCCCGCCACGGCAGATGCAGGGCACGGTGTTCTGGTACCTGAGCAACGACCAGTGGCGCTACGACCCGTTCACCGCACAGGCCTTCGCCTCCCCGTTGGGCAGCGGCGCCTTCGCGGGACGGACCGCCGCCGACAATATCGCGCTGGCAAGCCGACTCGGTTGGATGCCGAGCTACCCGACCTTCGACCGTAATCCGCTCGACCTTGCCGACGAGGCCGACGCGGCGGGCAAGAGCGCCCCCGACCACGTGGTGGACAGCCTCAAATCGGGCGCGCTGCGTTTCGCCTGCGAAGATCCCGATGCGCCGGAGAACTTCCCGCGCTGTCTGACCGTATGGCGCGCCAACCTGCTCGGATCCTCGGGTAAGGGCAACGAATACTTCCACCGGCATCTGCTCGGCGCGGACTCCAACCTGCAAACCACCGACGACACCGGCGTGCGGCCGCAAGAGCTGGTCTGGCGGGAGAACGCACCGACCGGAAAGCTCGATCTCCTACTCTCCCTCGACTTCCGGATGACAAGCACCACCCTGTTCTCCGATATCGTGTTGCCCGCCGCGACCTGGTACGAGAAGCACGATCTGTCCTCGACCGACATGCACCCCTTCGTGCACGCGTTCTCCCCCGCTATCTCCCCGCCGTGGGAGGCCAAGACCGATTTCGATGCCTTCCACCGGATCGCACGCGGCTTCTCCTGGATGGCCGAAAAGCATCTCGGCACGCGCAAGGACATCGTCGCGGTGCCGCTGCAGCACGATTCACCCGATGCGCTTGCGCAGGTCGGCGGCCGGGTGCTGGACTGGAAAGCCGGTGAGTGTGAGCCGATTCCGGGCAAGACCATGCCGAAGATCGTGGTGGTGGAGCGGGACTACTCGAAGATCGCGGAGAAAATGGCCGCGCTCGGACCGCTCGTCGAAACACTCGGTCTCACGACCAAGGGCGTCACCACCCACCCTGACGAAGAGGTCGCCTACCTCGCCGGTGTGAACGGCACCGTGGTTTCCGGTGTGGCGCAGGGTCGCCCGTCGCTGGCGAAGGACACGCACGCCGCGGAGACGATCCTCGCGTTGTCCGGCACCACCAACGGCAGGCTCGCGGTCGAAGGGTTCCAGGCGCTGGAGCGGCGCACCGGAACCGAGCTGGCCGATCTGGCCGCCGAGCACGAGGGCAAGCGAATCACCTTCGCCGACACCCAGGCCCGGCCGGTTCCGGTCATCACCTCGCCGGAGTGGTCGGGCAGCGAAACCGGCGGGCGGCGGTACTCGCCGTTCACCATCAACACTGAGCGGCTCAAGCCATGGCACACCCTCACCGGGCGCCAACACTTCTATCTCGACCACGACTGGATGGTCGAACTCGGTGAGCAACTCCCGATCTTCCGACCGCCCTTGGACATGACGGCCTTGTTCAGCGAGCCGGATGTGGGCGAGGTCGGCGCGGGCGGTGTGACGGTCCGGTACCTCACGCCGCACTCGAAGTGGTCGATCCACTCGGCATACCAGGACAACCTGCACATGCTGACGCTATCCCGTGGCGGCCAATCGATCTGGATGTCGGAGAAGGACGCCGCGAAAATCGGTGTGGCCGACAACGATTGGATCGAAGCGGTCAATCGCAACGGTATCGTCGTCGCCCGCGCGATCGTCAGCCATCGGATGCCGGAAGGCACCGTGTTCATGTATCACGCCCAGGACCGGGCGGTGGGTGTGCCACGCATCGAAACGAGCTCCGAGGTCAACGATGCGCGCGGCAAGCGCGGCGGCATCCACAATGCGCTCACCCGCATCATGATCAAGCCCTCACACCTCATCGGCGGCTACGCGCAGCAATCCTTCGCGCTGAACTACCACGGCCCCACCGGAAATCAGCGCGACGAAGTGACGACGATCCGTCGTCGCTCACAGGAAGTGGAGTACTGATATGCGCGTGATGGCACAGATGGCCATGGTGATGAACCTCGACAAGTGCATCGGCTGCCACACCTGCAGCGTCACCTGTAAGCAGGCATGGACCAATCGCGGTGGCACCGAATACATGTGGTTCAACAATGTGGAAACCCGACCAGGACAGGGCTATCCACGGCAGTACCAGGACCAGGAGAAGTGGAAGGGCGGCTGGGAACTCAGCAGGCGCGGCAAGCTGACCCTGAAATCCGGCTCCCGGATGAAGCGGCTGCTGAACATCTTCGCCAATCCGGACTTGCCGACGGTGACCGATTACTACGAGCCGTGGAGCTACGACTACGACAACCTGCTGTCGGCTCCGGCCATGGACACCACGCCGGTTGCCCAGCCGAAATCACTGATCACCGGGAAGAACACCGACATCACCTGGGGCGCGAACTGGGATGACGACCTCGGCGGCGGCCCGGAGCAGGTCGGCAAGGATCCACTGCTCGCGCGGCTGTCGGATCAGGTGAAGCTGGAGTTCGAGCAGACCTTCATGTTCTATCTGCCGCGGATCTGCGAGCACTGCCTCAACCCGTCGTGCGTCGCCTCGTGTCCCTCGGGCGCGATCTACAAGCGCTCCGAAGACGGCATCGTGCTGGTCGATCAGGACAAGTGTCGAGGGTGGCGGCAGTGCGTCACCGGCTGCCCGTACAAGAAGATCTACTTCAACCACAAGACCGGCAAAGCCGAGAAGTGCACCTTCTGCTACCCGCGCGTGGAAGTCGGCATGCCGACGGTGTGTTCGGAAACCTGCGTCGGGCGGCTGCGCTACATCGGCGTGATGTTGTACGACGCCGACGCCGTGCTCGCGGCCGCGTCCGTCACCGACACCAAGGATCTCTATCCTTCGCAGCTGGGTGTTTTCCTCAATCCGCACGATCCCCGAGTGGTCGCCGAGGCCGAACGCGCCGGGATCTCACCGGAATGGATCGATGCAGCACAGAACTCGCCGGTGTACAAGCTGATCGTCGACTACCAGATCGCGCTTCCGCTGCACCCGGAATACCGGACCATGCCGATGGTTTGGTACGTGCCACCACTGTCGCCGGTGGTAGATGTGCTGTCGGAGACCGGGCACGACGGCGAGAATGCCTCGAACCTGTTCGGCGCCATCGACGCACTGCGCATCCCGATCGAATACCTCGCCGAGCTTTTCACCGCCGGTGAGGTCGGGCCGGTGCGCGCCGCGCTCCAGCGGCTCGCGGCGATGCGGTCTTTCATGCGCTCGGTGAATCTCGGGGTGGAACCGGATCCTTCGATCGCACCGTCGGTGCGACTGGAGCCGGAGGAGATCGAGGCGATGTACCGGCTGCTCGCCATCGCGAAATACGAACACCGCTATGTGATTCCGACCGGTGCGGGGACCCAGGCGCACGAGTTGGACTCGCTCGCCACCGGCTGCAGCCTGGACACCGACGGCGGGCCCGGTATGACGGCATTCGACACGATGGTCGAGAAGTTCCATCTCACCGACACCAATGGCGCAGCGCCGGAGGAGAAGTCGAATCGCATCAACCTCCTGAACTGGGACGGGCGCAACACCGAGGGATTGCTTCCCACCGCGAACGCCGCCAATGGCAACGGCAACCGCACCCATAGCACCAACGGCCATGGCACGAACGGCGCGGCACGTGATGCTTCGGCCACCACGCCGACCGGAGCACAGCGATGAGTCTGCTGAAGGTACGCCGGCGACCCGAACCGGTCGTCCCGATGCCCGAGCGGGATCGCCGCCTGGTGTGGCGGATCGCCGCACTGCTGCTCGACTACCCCGGCGAGCAGTTGCTGGCCGAGATCGACCAGATATCCGACGCCGCAGCACAATTGCCCGTCGAGGTGCGCCCGCACCTGCTGGACTTCCTCGCCCATCTGCGCAGCGTTGCGCAGCTCGAGCTGGCGAAGAAGTACGTTGAGACCTTCGATATGCGCCGCAGGTCAAGCATGCACCTGACGTTCTACGCCTATGGCGACACCCGCAAGCGCGGGATGGCGCTGCTGCGGTTCAAGCACGCCTACCGGCATGCGGGCGTGGAGCTCGGCGACGAGGAATTGCCCGACCATCTGGCGGTGCTGCTGGAGTTCGCGGCGACCGTCGACCCGATCGGCGGCGAACGCCTGCTCGGCGAGCACGTGCCGGTCATCGAGCTGCTACGACTGTCGCTGGCCGATAACGGGTCTCCGTATGCCGGGGTGCTGGCCGCCGTGGTGGCCACCCTGCCGCCGCTGACCACCGCGGACCGGCGGCGCATTGCCGAACTGGCCGCGCAGGGCCCACCGGAGGAAGAAGTCGGGCTCGACACCTTCGCCATGGACCCCGCGCTGTTCGACGGATCAGGAGGCCGCCGATGACGACCACCTTCTGGATGACGCTGCCCTATGTGGCGTTCACCTCGTTCCTGCTCGGGCATCTGTGGCGCTATCGCAACGACCAATTCGGCTGGACCACAAGGTCATCGCAGATCTATGAGAGTCGCCTGCTGCGCCTCGGCAGCCCGCTGTTCCACTTCGGCATGCTCGGCGTGATCGGCGGGCATGTGCTCGGTGTGCTGATACCGGAGTCCTGGACTGCGGCCGTCGGAATCTCCGAGCACACCTACCACGTGGTCGCGGTATCGGCGGGATCTGTCGCCGGACTCGCGGTGCTACTCGGCGTCGGTATCCTTCTCTACCGCCGCGTCACCGTGCCCGCCGTCCGCAAGGCAACCACCCGCAACGACCAGCTCATGTACGTGCTGCTGGCCGCAGCTCTCGTCACCGGCCTGCTCAACACCTGGGGCAGCAACCTGCTGTGGGGCACCTACAACTACCGCGAAACCGTCTCCCCCTGGTTCCGTAGCCTTTTCACGCTCCACCCTCGGCCCGAGCTGATGGTCGACACCCCGTGGACCTTCCAAGTCCATGGCCTGGTCGTGCTGACACTCATCGGGATCTGGCCCTACACCCGCCTGGTCCACATGTTCAGCGCCCCCGTCGGCTACCTCACCCGTCCCTACATCGTCTACCGCAGTAAAGAATCCAATGCCCCCGACAAGCGCCGCTATGCCCGCGCCTGGGATGCCCCCGTCACGCCGGAACACTGGCGCTGACCCCCGAGTTCGGGTCCTCTCACCCGATGCCCGATAGCCCCGTCCTTCCACCTCGGAGGGGCGGGGCTGTCCCTGTCCTGGACGGCCCTATCCGGGCTCAGGCCTGGTCGTAGGCGTCCTGAAGTGTCTGCAGGTCGATCTTGGACATGCTGCGCAGTGCGGTGGCGACGGCTGTGGTCTTGGCAGGGTCGGCGCCCATCATCTTGGCGAGCGCGGCGGGGGCCACCTGCCAGGACAGGCCGTAGCGATCGGTGAGCCAACCGCACGGCCCCGGCTCGCCGCCCTCGACCAACGCGTCCCACAGACGATCGACCTCGGCCTGGGTGTCGACGATGAGCTGTACCGACGCGGCGTCGGTGAGCGGGTGCCCCGAACCGCCGTTCATCAGGGTGTAGGACTGGCCGTCGAGTTCGATGGCGACGATGAAAGCCGAACCGTCCGGGTGGCGGGTCACCTCGACGACGCGGGAGTTCGGCACGATCTCGGTGTAACGGGTGGCGGCTTCCTCGGCCTGGCTGTCGAACCAGAAGAAGGTGGTGACGGTCATGGTGAGCTCCTTACTCGATGGCTGACTTGCTGTCACCCTTCGGTCGGAGCCGCCTGCCGCGCTTCGACGTATGTCGGGGAGATTTCTCGAGATTCTTTCCGCGGGCACTCGGTGCGAGTCAGGCGCAGGGCGGGGCGTCCGCGTCCTGGAAGAGAGGTTTGCCGGTGGGTGGGGCATAGACCACATCGAGGACAAGCGGTTCGGTGCCCAGGTTCCGCCCGATATGGACATTCCATGAGCCGGCAGGTTCGTAGATGAACTCGCCCATGCGGTACATGGGCGCGACACAATCCGGGCCGGGGTGGGTCAAGGTGCCGGAGCGAACGAAGGCGAAGACCGGGCCGTCATGGTAATGCCACCCGGTGGAACCGCCTGGGCCGATGGTGATTTCGCGGACGACTAGGTCTGTTCCGGCGACGAAAGGCAGCAGCCCGGCCGGTATCTGGGTTTGAGCCAAGGTGACCGCCGTGATGTCCGACCCCGGAGTGGCGTGCGCGGTGGCCGCGCCCAAGGATGAACCGCCCAGCATCAGCACCGCAATGCCCGCACGTATGAATGGCGTCATCGAGGCAGCCTAATCATCCGCACCCACCATGGGGAAGAGCCGACCGCCGAGAGTTCCTCGGCCACTGAAACATTCGGCCAATTTGCACCGATTGTCCGATATGTCGTAACCGGCTAGCTCACGGTGTGCGAGTTCACCCACTATTCGTGTACGGCTTACTGGTGTCGAGTTGCTGGACGCGCCACAGACGTACAACATCGGATGCCATGCCGTCGAATTCCTTGAACCCCGCGGGCGATGTTCCGGACACCGGAATACCAGCCGGCTCGGCCGCCCATATGACGATGGCCGAGCAGCACGAGTGGCATCGGGCGTTCCTACGCCGCCACGCGGTTTCCCGGCGCAATGTCCTGCGCGGTGCGGCCGCCGCCGCAGCGGTCGCGGCGGTCGGCCCCTCCCCGTTCGGTAAGCGGGCCTATGCCGAAGGGGCACAGCTCGCGGTCGGCGGGCGGCACATCGGATACGGGGCAGATGCGGCGAGTCAACTCCGGTTCTCCGGCCAACTGTCCCGTTCGCCCGCGGGCGCGAAGGTCTTTCTGGACCACGGGCCGACGCCTGCGCTCGGCGGGACTGTCGAGGCGGAGGTCCGCAATCTGCTCACCCAGGTGCCCTGGAGCGACGGCGGGGTGCTCGCTGCGGAACAGTTCTATGTGCACGCGCCGGTGGACGGGCTGCCGGGGCGACTGCCGCACTTCTACCGGTGGCGGACCTCGGACGGGTTCCTCGGCGACATCCGGGCCGCGGCCCCTGCGATGCCCACCGCGCGCGCCGCGATCGTGCCGTTCCGCTTCACCATGATGGGCGACCAGGGCACCGACGAGACTCCGGGACAGCCGCTCGGTGTTACTGCGGGCGATTACGACGACAAGTACTACAAGCCGGACAACGACCCGACAGCGCCGCACGCGTCCAATGTGCTGCGCCAAATCGCCGCCGCTGCACCCGATTTCCATATCCTCGCCGGAGACATCGCCTACGCGGATCCCTCGGGCGCCGGCAAACAGAATCAGTTCGTAGCCCACGGCGCACAACTACCGAGCGGGTTCGACAAGTTCAATCCATATGTGTGGGATGTCTACTTCGGCGCCATCGAGCTCAGCGCCGCTCGGACGCCGTGGCTGTTCGCCACCGGCAATCACGACATGGAAGCGACCTACGGAAGCCACGGCTACGCCGGACATCTGGCGCGCCTGGATTTCCCCGGCAACGGACCGGCCGGGTGCCCGTCGGCGTACTCGTTCACCTACGGCAATGTCGCCGTGCTCTCACTCGACGCCAACGACGTTTCCTATGAGATTCGAGCGAACACCGGGTATTCCGGTGGGGCGCAGACGAGCTGGGTCGAACGCACCCTCGCGGGCTACCGCGCGAACCCGGACATCGACTTCATCGTCTGCTTCTTCCACCACTGTGCCTACTCGACCACCGAAGCGCACGCCAGCGACGGCGGCGTCCGTGACGCCTGGACCGGGCTGTTCGACCGGTATCAGGTGGATCTGGTGCTGCAGGGCCACAACCATGTCTACGAACGGACCGACCCGATTCGCGCAGGCGCGGCGACAAAGGTCGCAGGCGACAACTCCCTTGTCTATCCAGAGACCGACGGCACCGTCTACTACACCGTCGGCGGTGGTGGACGGCCCCGCTACGATTTCCAGCCCGGCTCCCGAGAATCGTTCCGCGGCAACGAATTGCCGGATACCACCGTGCCCAACAGCTATGCATGGACGCCCGGCGGCGACAAGCAGGACGAATCGGCTCCGTGGTCGCGGGTCCGCTTCCGCAACTACTCGTTCCTGCGCGTCGACGTCCGGCCCGGCGTCTTCGCCAGCGAAATGGAGGTGGTTGCCGTGGACGAATACGGTCGCGAGTTCGACCGGGTCACCTTCCGGCGGCTGGCCAGGCCGTAGCTCGACGCATCACTTCTTCGCGGGCAACGAGCGTGCATAGTCGACACTGCGTTCCACCCACTCGTGCAGCGCCTCGTCGCTCGCCAGCGCTTCGTCGGCGACCCGCAGCCAGCCGCGCATCGACCGGCCACCCATCACCATCGTCTCGACGAAGTCGTTGGCGAGCAGTTCGTCGGATTGCTCGGGATCAACCCTGGCCAGCAGGCCGCCCTGCCTGCTCGCCGCCACCGCCATATTGCCGCCGATCAGGAATGCCAGACCGCCGAACATCTTCTTTTCGGTCAGATCGGGTCCGGGTTCGATGAGCTCCCGGATCCGATCGGCCAGTTCCACGTCGTATGCCATGGGCCACATTGTCGCCCCGGGCACCGACATGTTCGCGGCATCGCTTCCGGCGCGGCGACCCCGCTCGCCTGCGGTTATGCGCCGATAGCTGCGGCGAACATCGGCCAGGACTCGTGCAGGTCGTCCTGCCAGTAGGCCCAGGCGTGCGTGCCGCGGCGCAAATTCACGATAGCGGGGATGCCGAGTGCGGCGAGGCGGTCGACGAAGGGGCGGGTGCAGCCGCCGATGATGGTTTCCATGACCCCACCGACGAGCGTGCGGTCCAGCAGCCGCGCCGGATTGCCGTCGATGCCGGAGTCACCGAGGTTCTCGTGCGCGCCGGGTGCGCCGTCGCCGGACGAAACGTAGAGGGCGACGCCGCGCAGGCGCTCGGTCTGCACCATCGGGTCGTGCTCGGCCCACGCCGGGTTGTCGGGTGCGCCCCACATGTTGTCGGCATTCGCGCCGAACGGCGCAAGCGAGGCGTGGACATAGGCATTCGCCGCCGGGTCACTGGTGCGCGGGCAGCCGCTGTAAGCGCCGACGGCCTGATAGAAGCCGGGTGCGCCGATCGCGAGGTTCAGTGCGGACGTCGCAGACATCGACAGTCCCGCAACGGCATTGCGCCCGGTCATCCCGAAGCGCGACTCGAGCAGCGGGGGCAGCTCCCTGGTCAGGAAGGTGGTCCACTGATTGCGGCCGAGCGCGGGATCGTCGCGCAGCCAGTCGGTGTAGTAGCTGGCCCGCCCGCTCATCGGGAGGATCACGTTGACGTTCTTGTCCGCGAAGAAGTCCGCGACATCGGTGCGGCGCGTCCACGGGCCGCCCTCTTCGCCACCGTCCACGGCGTTGAGCAAATACAGAGCAGGCGCGCCAGGACCCGGATGCGACATCCACAGCGTGATCGGACGATCCATCGCCGCCGAGTGGACTACCACCTCGAGTTGCCGTCCACCGAGCGGGCGCACATCGAGGATGCTGGAGTCGGCCGGGTCGGCCGCAGCCACCGTAGCTGGGGCTATTGCAGCCGAAAGAGCAAGGAGGGAAACCAGGCATCGCAGCAGCCGGTACATGTCTTGGATTCTTGCGCATCGGAACACTGGAGGCTCGGACATTCGGCGTGCGTGTTCTCCTGTCGAATGCAGCCTCATGTCGGTGCTGCAGGCGGAGACTAGTTCCGTGTGCAGCATCCATTCAGCAATCAGCCAGCGCGGCTTGCGCGGCAGATCCGGGGCGATGTGCGACAGGTAGGTATGCAGCCACTCCAGGCGACGAGGAACGGGAAGTCGGTGTTCATCATCTCGTCGAAGCAGAATCGGGTGCTGTCACGGTCCGCTGCTGATGGCGCCGGCAGGTTCGGCGACACGCTCGAGGTGCTGGGCGCAGGATCGGACAGATCATGGTGCTTGCCCTCCCGCTCCACTCCCGGCCGCCACTCTGGGTGGACCATGGACGGGGTCCGAAACCGCCACACACCATCAGGTGAACCCCGATATCGGGAAGACAGCGGACTCCTGGTGCACGCCATAGTGATCGATGATGTAGTCGGTCAGCGTTCCGAGGTCGCGATGTGTGACGACAACACCTTTCGGCGTTCCAGTGGTACCAGAGGTGTAGATCAGACAGGCGGGATGACACGGCCGGAGCGCACGCGCCCGATCGGCATTGCCCACCGGGGAGTCCGCCCGCCTTGCGGCCCGCCCGACCGCGCGGGGATCGTCGAGCGACAGCCAATCGATACGGTGCCGACCACTGTGGTCTGCTCCGTCATAACGCGCCACGGCGGCATCGCACTGTGCCGCATCATCAGCACTGCGCCGTGGTGCATCGCCCGAGCCATATCGGGCCGCATCACCGGCAGCGAAGTCGACGCCCTCGCGATGCGTGAACTCACCGGAACAGGGCAGGCTCGGCCTTACCGCGTCGATCGTGAGTCCTTGGCGTGCCCCGGAATCCGCGACCACCGCGGCGATGCGGCAGGCAGGCTCGCTCGGGTCGACCGGCACGAAGCAGGCACCTGTCTTGACCACGGCCCACAGTGCCAGCACGGATTCCGGGGAGCGCGGCACCGCGACCACGACGAACTCCCCGGGCCCCGCACCCTCTGCCATCAGTTCCCGCGCCCAGCGCGAGGATGCCTCGTCCAACTCCCGGTAGGTCATGCTGCGCTCGCCGGCACGTCGGGCGACCGCGTCGGAAACGGTCCCCGCCCGCAGCAGCTCCGATACCAACCCGGTCTGCGCGAGGTCGGCGCGCACGCCGCTTGGCCGAGCCTCCGGCACGGTGTCATCGCCGACTCCCGTCACAACGCCTCCCCGCTATTTCGGAAAGTATGCTGCTGAAGAATGTCCGGGCAAACCTACGGCATCCGCCAGGGAGGCGCTGGCATTCCACGCCGTCCGGATGTCGCGCTGGATGGGGCTACGCCGGAACCGTCGGACGGGGCCGGATGCGGGTTATGGAACCACCTCCGCGAGTACGTCATCGAGATCGCTGGCGGTGACGCCGAAGGTGTTCCGGATCGCCGAATCGTCGACGGTGAACTTTCGGTGCGACATGTGGTAGGTCTCGAACAACTCGCTCCAGAACGGGTCGGTATTGCCGAGCAGCGTCAACTCCCGATCCGTCATCACCGACAGGTGCGGCGCAGGCGCGCCTGCCGCAGCGGCGAACCGCTCGGCGACCTGACGCACAGTGGATGTGATGGTCGGCGCCAGCCAGGCCCTGCCCCACGACCGATCGTCACGGGCCACCGCGACCAGCGCGGCCGCGGCGTCGCCGATCGCGGTGTAGGCATGTGGTAGGTCGAGTTCCTGAGGCACCAGTGCAAGCTGTCCGGCAAGGACTTTCGGCTGCACCACGATCGAGAACAGCGACACCGCGCCCGCGCCGAGGAACTGCCCGGCCCGCACCTCGGTCGCGCGCAGCCTGCCCGCATCGTGTGCGGCCTTCGCTTCCCGCCACATCTGCGCGCGCACCCGACCCTTGGGCCCGGTCGCCGCGAGCGGTGCGTCGTCGGTGACGACGCTGTCCGACGGGCCGTAGCCGTACATGTTGCCGAGCATCACATAGTTCGCTCCGGACTGCTCCGCGGCCGACTGGATGGACCCGAACAAGGGCGGCACCGCCTGCGGCCACGTGTGATACGCGGGCATGGCCAGGTTGAACACGGTGTCGGCGCCCTTCGCCAGTGCAGCGAGGGCGGCTGTGTCACCGGCGTCGAGCGCGATCCGTTCGATATTCGGATGCTCCGGGCCCGTCCCGCTGCGGCTGACTACCCGTACCCGGTCGCCGGACTCGGCCAGCCGCACCGCGGTTCCCGATGCGGTGCCGCCACGGCCGACAATGACATGAGTTGACATGCGAGTTCCCTTCTTGGACAAGTTGATTCACGCGATCGCCGGAGGTGCGGACGCCGGTTGCCGAACGCGTGGGATCAACTGTGCCCGCAGCGCGGGAGGTAGGCTAGTGGCCCAATAGCCAGCTATCCCAAGGATCAGGCCATGAAGACTGTGGCAGTTGTCGCCGTAGCGCCGGTGAAAGCCTTCGACCTCGCTATGCCCGAAACACTGCTCGGTGCGGTGACCGTGGACGGCGAACTCGGGTACCGGATAGTGGTGTGCACCGCCGAGCCCGGCGTGGTGCGGGCCACCCTCGGTGGTTTCGATGTCGTGGTGACGCGCGGCTTGGATGCCATCGACGAGGCGGACACGGTCATCGTGCCGAGCACAGGTAGTCGCGGCACGGCCGACGAAGCTACTGTGGCGGCGTTGCGGCGCGCTGCGGAACAGGGTAAACGCGTCACTTCCATCTGCAGCGGCGCCTTCGTGCTCGCCCAAGCGGGCCTGCTCGCGGGCCGCACCGCAACCACCCATTGGGGACTCGCCGACGAGCTGGCCACGATGTTCCCCGACGTGACCGTCCGCAGCGACGCCCTGTTCATCGAGGATGGACCGCTCACCACCGCAGCGGGCGCTGCCGCCGGAATCGACCTGTGCCTACACCTGATTCGCTGCGACTACGGCGCGACCATCGCCAACGCGGCCGCCCGCGCCGCCGTCGTGACACCGGTTCGCCCCGGTGGCCAGGCCCAATTCGTCGACGCCCCACTGCCGCCCGAGAACGGCCTTTCCCTGGCCGCCACCCGCAACTGGGCCATGGAACGCCTCGACACTCCCCTGTCCCTCGACGAACTGGCCGGCCACGCCCGCACCAGCGTGCGCACCCTCACCCGCCGCTTCCACGAGGAGACCGGACTCAGCCCACAGAAATGGCTGCTGCACCAACGCATCCAGCGGGCCCGGGAACTGCTCGAATCCACCACACTGTCGATGGATCAGGTGGCGCGGCACAGCGGCATCGGCTCCGCAGAATCGCTGCGTCAGCACATGATCCGCCACGTCGGTGTCCCGCCGACCGCCTACCGGGCCTCGTTCACCAGGACCCCGCGCCGGTCCGCATGAAGACGGCCGGCCCTCGTCCGGCGAATTCCGAGGACCGACGACCGCACAGAAGACCCCAGGGCAGGACGTTGTCATCCATTCCCGAGGTCGTGCCCGCGCTGACTCGCAGAGTTCCGATAGGCAGATTCCGGTCAGTCCGGCCTTACTGGTGGAACGGGAGTCGGGGCGCGCTGATACCGCCGTCGGTAGGCAATCGCACCGAGGTGACGACAGCGACCGAACCGCGCGTTCAACGCGCGCGGACGCGGACCAATTCGTGTGCGGCAGTGCGATAGCGGTTGGCGATGAGGCGGACGACAGCCGGATGGACGCCGATCGGCTCGGCGACGCCGTCGGCTCCCGCCTCGTGCAGCCGCTGCTGGAACAGACCGTGTGCCAGCAGGTAGGAGGCAATGAAGACTCGTTGAGCACTCGAGTCACGCAGTGCAGCAACCACTTCCGGAACGCGCGGCGCTCCGGTCGCGACGTAGCCGATACGGACCGGTGCGCCGAGGTGCTCGGCGAGCATCGCCGCGGCACGCCGGACATCCTGGCGGGCCCTGGCATCGGAGGAACCCGCGGCGGCGAAGGCCACCGCATCACCGGGACGCCAACCTGCTGCGCGCAGGCGCATGGCCATGATCCGGGCCAGCGCCGGGTCCGGGCCCATGGCCGGAGTGACTGCGACGGCGGGGTGGCCGCTCTCCGATACTTCCCGCGGCACATCTTGATACACGTGGTACCCGGAGGCCAGGAAGGCCGGAACCACCACGGCCGCAACGGCTTCGCCTGCGGCATCGGTCAGGTCACGCAGGACCTCCGACGGCGAAGGACCGAGCACGTCGACGAATGCGGTACGCACCCGGGGCCGCTCGGAATCCGAAGCGGGAGAACCGGCGTCGCGCCCCGAAACCGCGGCGCCGAGTTCCCGCGTCACCGCCTCTGCCAGCGCGGCGATCATCTGCACGCCCTTGGTGCTCCTGGTGCCGTGCGCCACCAGAACCAGGGCCGGAGCCGTCACCAGCTCCCCGCGATCTGTGCGTATCGCGGCGCCCGCGCCGGTGTTGCGATACCGGACGGCTCCGGGCGCGGATAGTTGTCGGTGCAGTCAACGGCGTCCAGCGCCAGCCGATAGCCCCGTTTGACCACGGTCTGGATCGCTTTCGGCGTGCCGAGCCCGGCACGCAGCCTGGCGATCGCGGTTTCCACGGCATGCGTGTCGTCACCGCCGCCGGGCAGCGCCGCGAGCAGGTCCTCGCGGGACACGACCCGACCGGGCTGCCGAGCAAGCGACCGCATCAACGCCATCGGCGCGGGCGCCAGCTGCCGTACCGATCCGTCGACAACGACACAGGCGCCGCGCACACTGATCATGTGCCCCGCCGCATAGATTCGATTCGCGCGCCGCGGCAGCTCCTCGGCGACATGCCTGGCCAGCGCACCCAGCCGGGCCCGGCCCGGCATCGTGGTCAGCACGCCGAGTTCCTCGAGCGGCGCCGCCGTGATCGGCCCGACGCAGGCAGGCAGCACCCGACCGCGAAACGCGTGCAGCACCCCCTCGATCAGCCCGGTTTCCTTGGCGCGCATCAATAGCGACGCCACGGCCGGCGCACTGGTGAAGGTCACGCAATCCAGGCTTCCGGTAACGATGGCCTCGATCAGGTTGTCCATCGGACCCTGATCCTCCGGCGGGATCCAGCGATACACCGGGACCGAAACGACATCCGCTCCCGCACATCGCAATACCTCACAGAAGTCGGGAACCGGCTCCCATTCGGTAGTGGCGCCGTGCAATTGGACCGCGATCCGCACGCCTTCGACGCCCTCGGCGAGCAGATGGTCGAGCACCTCGGCGGAGGACTCCGAGGCAGGCGACCATTCCTCGCGCAGTTCCGCGGCACGGATGGCCCCCTTGGCCTTCGGTCCGCGCGCGAGCATCCGGACCGAAGCCAATGTGGTGCGCAGATCTTCGGCGATCCCCCAGCCCTCGGCCGCCTCCATCCAGCCGCGGAAGCCGATTCCGGTGGTGGCCACCGCGATCTGTGGCGGATCCTCGACGAGCAAGCGGGTCACCCGCTCCAATTCGGTGTCGTCGGCGAGTGGAATGATCCGAATGGCCGGGGCAGAGACGACACCGGCGCCTCGTCGAACCAGCAGCGTGGCGAACTCGTCTGCTCGCCTGGCCGCCGTGATGCCGACCGTGAATCCGGCCAGGCAGGCGCCCGCATCGATTGTTGTCATGCCGATCCACCGTCCGCGGAGGAGTCGAGCTCGGTGGCAACCGGCTCGTTGGAAATCGAAACGATGCCGTCGTAGACCCGCACCGCGTACACCGGCAGCGCTGCCGAATCGTCGTCGAGGCAATGCCCGTCGAGCAACGAGAACGCCTGCTTGAGCAGCGGTGAGGCCACAACGGGGATACCGCCGCGATCACCGACGATCCCGCGCGACATCACAGCCGCTCGACCGATCGGATCGATATTGCCGACGGCACAGAGCGTGCCATCCGACAGCAGGAACAGGGCAGCCTGCCGGCCACCTTTCAGCAACACCGCAACGCCGCGGCCGGGAATCAGGTAGTCGAGCCGGCAGGCCTGCGTCCAGCCGGTGATGGCTGCTGAGGCAATGCCGGGGGTATCGATCACGGTCATCGGTGTCATCCTCCAAACGCCTTACCCATTGGTACCGGCGTCCTGTTTCTAGGGGGTTACGCGGTTATTGCCCGCTCGAGGCAACCGGGATTTCCGGCATCCCGAGCAATACCGGCACCTTGCGTTCCCCGCTGTCGTCGAACGAAATGGTCGGATCCGACTCTTCGGGGGCGTTGACGAAGGAGACGAAGCGCGACAGCTTCTCTTCGTCGTCGAGCACCGCGGCCCATTCGTCGCGGTAGCCGGCGACATGCTGAGCCATCGCGGCCTCGAGATCGTCGGCGATGCCCAGGCTGTCCTCGCAGACGACCTGCACGAGGTAGTCCATACCGCCCTCGAGGGCCTCTTGCCACGGCGCGGTGCGCTGCAGGCGGTCGGCGGTGCGAATGTAGAACATCAGGTACCGGTCGATGTACTTGATCAGCGTCTCGTCGTCGAGCTCACCGGCGAGCAGCACCGCGTGCTTGGGCGTGAGACCACCGTTGCCGCCGACGTAGAGGTTCCAGCCCTTTTCGGTGGCGATGACACCGACGTCCTTGCCACGAGCCTCCGCGCATTCACGAGCGCAACCGGACACCGCCAGCTTCAGCTTGTGCGGCGAACGCAGGCCGCGGTACCGCTTCTCCAGCAGCACGGCCATGCCGACCGAGTCCTGCTGACCGTAGCGGCACCAGGTGGAGCCGACACAGCTCTTCACGGTGCGCAGCGACTTGCCGTAGGCGTGGCCGGACTCCATGCCGACATCCACCAGACGCTTCCAGATCAGCGGCAGCTGTTCGACCCGCGCGCCGAACAGGTCGATGCGCTGACCGCCGGTGACCTTGACATAGAGACCGAACTCCTTGGCCACCTCGCCGATGGTGATCAACTGGTCGGCGGTGACCTCGCCACCGGGCATCCGCGGCACCACCGAGTAGGTACCGTTCTTCTGCAGATTGGCGAGGAAGTGGTCGTTGGTGTCCTGCAATGCCGCTTGCTCGCCGTCGAGGATGTGCTCGCTCGAGGTGGAGGCCAGGATGGAGGCGACCGTCGGCTTGCAGATATCGCAGCCGGTGCCCTTGCCGTGCTTGGCGATCAGGGCGGAGAAGGTGCGGATGCCGGTGACCTGGACGATCTGGAACAGCTCGGCACGAGACTGGTCGAAGTGCTCGCACAGCGCCTTGGACATCTCGACGCCGGACTGCTCCAGCAGCTTCTTGAGCATGGGAACGCAACCGCCGCAGGAAGTTCCAGCGGAGGTGCAGCTCTTGATCGCGGGCACTTCGCAGGCGCCGTCGGCGATTGCACCGCAGATCGCGCCCTTGGAAACGTTGTTGCAGGAGCAGATCTGGGCGTCATCGGGCAATGCGTCCGCGCCGAGTTCGGCACCGGCCGGGGAAATCAGCGCGGCGGGCTCGGCAGGCAGCGGGCGACCGACCAGCGGGCGCAGTGCCGCGTAGGCGGTGGCATCACCGACCAGGATGCCGCCGAGCAGGATCTTGGCATCATCGGAGACAACGAGTTTCGCGTAGGTGCCCTTGGCGGCGTCGTGCAGAACCACCGACAGCGCGCCCTCGGTGGTGCCGTGCGCATCACCGAAGCTGGCCACATCGACACCGAGCAGCTTGAGCTTGGTCGACATATCCGCGCCGGGGAATTCGCCTGCGCCACCGAGCAATCGGTCCGCGACGATCTCCGCGGTGGTGTAGCCGGGGGCGACCAACCCGTAGCAGGTGCCCTCGACGGCAGCGCATTCGCCGATCGCGTAAACGTTCGGGTCCGAGGTCTGCAGGGCGAGGTCGGTGATGATGCCGCCGCGCGGGCCGACCTCCAGACCGGCGTCACGGGCGATCTGATCGCGCGGGCGGACACCGGCGGAGAACACCACCAGCGCGGCGTCGATCACCGTCTCGTCGGAGAGGGTGACCTTCAATCGGCCGGCCGGCGTGCTGTCGGCATCGGCCTCGATCGACGAGGTGCCGACGCCGGTGTGCACTTCCAGGCCGAGGTCGGATACCAGGCGCTCCAGGATGGCGCCACCGCCCTCGTCGATCTGGGCGGGCATCAGCCTGGCGTTGTACTCCACCACGTGTGGAGTCATCCCGAGCAACCGCAGCGCGTTGGCCGCCTCGAGGCCGAGCAGACCGCCGCCGACGACCACACCGACCGCGCCGGGGCCGGCCTCGGTCGCGGTCGCGCGGATGCCGTCCAGGTCGTCGAGGGTGCGGTAGACGAAACACTCCGGCAGGTCGTGGCCCGGCACCGGCGGCACGAACGGATACGACCCGGTGGCGAGCACCAGCGCGTCGTAAGCGATGGTGTCGCCCGCGGAGGTGGTGACCTTGCGGGCCGCCCGGTCGATGGCGTCGGCACGCTGACCGAGTCGCAGCTCGACCAGGTCGTCGCCCGCGTACTCGTTACCGGGCAATGCGAGCGCGGTCGCGTCCCACACGCCGACGTAGGAGGACAGACCGACGCGGTCGTAGGCGGGCAGCCGCTCCTCGCTGAGGATGACGACCTGCCATTGGCCTGCTTCGTCCCTGGACCGCAGTGCCTCCACGAAGCGGTGCCCGACCATGCCGTGGCCGACGACCACGGCGATCTTGCGCTGAGCGGGTTCGACTGTCGAGTTCATGACTGTCCTCCGTTGGTATTTCGGCGTCAGGCTCGGGCCGACGAGCTGGCGGACGTGGAGTTGGTGCCGGCCGAGTCGACGGCCTCGGCCTCGAGGACGAGTGCCTCCGCCTCGACGACGACGTCGGAATCGAGGCTCGCGGCGGCAGACGTCGACCGCATGCTCGGGCGACGCAGGAAGACCACCCAGGTCAGCGCGGCGCACGCCACATAGAAGGCCATGAAGACCCAGAACGCGGTGGTAGCCGACGCGGTCGAGGCGTAGGAAGACCGCAGCACCAGGTTGATGGCGACCCCGCCGAGCGCGCCGATGGCGCCGACGAAACCGATGAGGGCGCCGGAGGTGTTCTGCGACCACGCGGCCTGGGAGGCCTGGCTCACGTCCAGGCTCTTGGACTTGGCGTCGAAAACCGACGGGATGATCTTGGTGACCGATCCGTTGCCGATGCCGGAGAGCACGAACAGCGCGATGAACCCGCCGATCAGCGTGACCATCACCGCACCGCTCGGCACACCGCCGTTGCGATCACCGACGGTGCTGGCCGCCGCGACGATGACGGCCGCGACCATCATCGCCCCGAAGACGTACATGGTGACCTTGCTGCCGCCGATCCTGTCCGCCCATTTGCCGCCGTAGGGACGCGCCAGCGACCCGAGCAACGGTCCGATGAACGCGATCTGCGCGGCATGCAGCGCCGCCTGCGCCGCGGTATCGCCACCGGCCTTGAAGCTGATCTGCAGCACCTGACCGAAGGCGAAGCCGTAGCCGATGAAGGAACCGAAGGTACCGATGTAGAGGAACGCGATCGCCCACGACTGCGGCACCCGCAGCGCCGTGATCATGTACGACAGGTCGGCCTTCTGGTTCTTCAGATTGTCCATGTACAGCGCGGCGCCGACACCGGCCAGCGCGACCAGCACCAGGTAGGCAGCGCAGATCAGCGAGGCGTAGCTGTTGCCGAGGGTGGCAATGACCAGTAGGCCGAGCAGCTGGATGACCGGAACACCGATATTTCCGCCGCCCGCGTTCAGGCCGAGCGCCCAGCCCTTGAGCCGCTGCGGATAAAAGGCATTGATATTGGTCATCGAGGAGGCGAAATTGCCGCCACCGAAACCGGCAAAGCTCGCGACGACGAGGAAGGTCGTGTACGAGGTGCCGGGCTGGTTGATGAAATACAGCGTGAGCAGCGTCGGAATGAGCAGCAACACAGCGCTGAAGATCGTCCAGTTGCGACCGCCGAACCGTGCCGTCGCAACGGTGTAGGGAATCCGCAGGATCGCGCCGACGAGGGTCGGCACCGCGACGAGAAAGAATTTGCCCGCCGGATCAATGCCGAATTTGTCGGTGGGCATGAACAGCACCATGACCGACCAGATCGACCAGACCGAGAAACCGACGTGCTCGGCGAAGACCGACCAGATCAGGTTTCTTTTGGCAACGTCTTTGCCGCCTGCCTCCCAGGCCGCAACATCTTCGGCATCCCAGCGCTCGATGTTGTGGTTACGCGTCAGCGTGCTCAACAAGGGCCTCCCAAAATCGGTTAGCCCAACCGTAGGAAACGGGTATTGCCGAAATGCTGCGCGAAATGACCGTCAAATCAACGGTTGCTCACGATTACCCGGCCACACAGGTGAGAACACACCGAATGTTTCGGGCATGTGACGCAACGGTTTCCACGCGTCACAAACAGCCGACCTCGATATCGGCGGCCAGTGCGGGGTGTGACGCACAGCATCCTCGCCCTGTCACGACCTCGCAACTCGACGTGAGATTTCGGTAGTCGCGACGAACGCTATTGATTCCAGGTGTCTTCGAGCATCCGCGGCTTGCAGGCCTGCCACGCGCCGGTGAGCAGCACCAGCACCGCGACGCTGAGCATTGCGAACGGCGCGAGCCAATCGCCGGTTGCGGTGTGCAGCATGCCGAACAGCAGCGGCCCGACGCAGGCCACGGCGTAGCCGACACCCTGGGTGAAGCCCGACAGCGAGGCCGAGCCTTGCGGGGTTCTGGTGCGCAGGTTGATCAGCGTGAGCGCCATCGGGAAGGTGCTCGGGCCGAGGCCGAGCAGCACCACCCACAGCACCGGTGCGCCCATCGGTGCGATCAGCAGTCCGGCGAAGGCGATGAAGAAGAACAGCGCGCAGCCGACCACAAAGGGAAAGGGATTGCTGAAGCGCGCAACGATAGTCGGTGCGGTGAACGCGGAAACCAGCCCGACCAGCGCGAAGAGCCCGACCATTGTGCCGCCGAACGCGGCGCTCGCGCCCGCCTCGCCGAGGATCTTGGGCAACCAGGTGAATATCGAGTACGTGGTCAGCGAGGTCATGCCGAACATGCCCGCCATGCCCCAGGCCACCGACGAACGCCACGTCTTGCCCTTGGGCTCCTGCCTGGCGGGCAAGCCGGTCGAGTCGCGGACGTCACGGCCGCGGCGATCGCGCAATACGCCGATCCACGGCAGCGCCGCGGCGAATCCGAGCACTGCCCACAGGCCGAGCGAGATCCGCCAGCCGTGCGCCTCGGCGACGGGGACGGCAATGAGTGCGGGCACGACGGTGCCGAGCTGCACCATGGTGATGTAGAGCGAGCTCACCATCGCGAGCCGGTCCGGGAAGTACCGCTTCACCAACGGCGGGATCACCACATTGCCGATACCCATGCCACCGAGGGCGAGGGCGGAGAAGACGAACATGGCCGCGGTGCTGCCGATGGTAGCCCTGATCAGCATGCCGAGCCCGGCCATCAGCATGGCGACCATGGCGGTGCGTTCCAGCCCGAGCCCGCGCACGAAGATCGGCGTCAGCAGACCGGACACCGCGAACATCGCGGTCGGGATCATGCCGAAGACACCGATCACGGCGGTCGAATAGCCGATGTCGGCGCCGATTCGCTCGGCCAGCGGACTGAATGCGGTGACGGCAACGCGGAGGGTGAGCGCGGACACGACAATGGCGGCGAGGACCAGTAGGCGGCCCTCGGTCAGTGCACGTCGGCGGTGCTCGACCTGGTCGGCTACCAGGCGAGTTGTCGTCTGCTCGAGGGTTGCGGTCACCGCGAAATCATAGGATGACCCGATGATAGGAGGCAACCATTTGTGATGGGCGGTACTCTGTTCCGGTGCAACCAGTCCGGCGCACCAGCCTCATAGCCCAGGTCACCGAACAGCTGCGTGCCGAAATCCGTTCCGGCCGTTGGCCTATCGGCTCTCGCATCCCTACCGAACCGGAGCTCACCGAGCTAACGGGCACCGGTAGAAACACCGTGCGCGAGGCGGTGCAGGCGCTCGTCCACGCAGGCGTGCTGGAGCGCCGACAAGGCTCCGGCACCTATGTGATCGCCGCCTCGGAGGTCGGCGGCACGCTCGCGAAGTACTTCGCCGACGCGGAGGAGCGCGACGTCCTGGAACTACGCCAGGCCCTCGACTCCACCGCCGCCGCGCTCGCCGCGCGCCGCCGCGACGACTCCGACATCGCGAATTTGCGACGCCTGCTGGAGGAACGCAACCAGGAGCGTTGGAACGCGGAGAACGTGGCGGCCATCGAAGCCGACGTCGAACTGCATCGCGCGATCGTGGTCGCCAGCCACAATGCGGTATACCTCGAGTTCTACGACTCGCTGTTGCCGACCATCGAACAGGTGATCCGCGCGCGGACCAAGAAATCCGACGACGCGTTCGACGCGGAGCACAACGAGTTGGTACAGGCCGTGATCGATGGCGACCCCGATCGGGCCGCTCAGGCGGCGACCTGTTTCCTCGCCACACTCATCGCCGAGTACCCCGCACGTGACGAACCTGTGCGGTAGGTAACCGAGTGGTCACCGGGCGACTTCCCACCATGTGAGTCGGAATTGCCGGGAACGTCACCGACGGCCACTCGCGCGCAACAACCGGCTTCTACCTTTGTCTCGACCGTAGCTGGGCAACAAGCCGAGCCCAATCGAGAGGAAGCCGATGACCGCCACAGTAGCTGCCACCGGCCAGCAGTCGGACACAACAACTTTCGAGCACCAGAAGCGTGGTCGCTGGCTGGATACCTGGGAGCCGGACAACGCAAAATTCTGGGAATCGGGCGGCAAACTCACCGCTCGTAAGAACCTGATCTTCTCCGTGTTCGCCGAGAATCTCGGCTTCAGCGTCTGGGTCATCTGGGGCACCGTGGTGACCAGCATGGGCCTGGCGGGCTTCGACTTCCTGGCCGGTCTCGGCAAGGGCAACCCGACCGCGGTCAGCAATGCCCTGCTGCTGACCTCCACCCCGACCCTGGTCGGCGCGGCGCTGCGCATTCCCTACACCTTCGCCATCCCCAAGTTCGGCGGGCGTGCCTTCACCGCCTTCAGTGCGGCGATGCTGTTGATCCCGACCTTGGGCCTGGCCTATTTCATCAATCACCCCGGCACACCGATGTGGGTGTTCATGATCCTGGCCGCGCTCGCCGGTGTCGGCGGCGGCAACTTCTCGTCCTCGATGGCCAACATCAACTTCTTCTTCCCCGAAGGCAAGAAGGGTGCAGCCCTCGGCATCAATGCTGCGGGCGGCAACCTCGGCGTCGCCCAAACCCAGTTGGTGCTGCCACTGCTGATCACGCTCGGCACGCACATCATGGCCAAGGACGCAGCGGGCTACCGGTTCGGCATTACCCTCTCGGTCCTGGTGTGGGTGCCGTTCATCCTGATCGCGGCCTTCGGTGCGCTCCGGTACATGGACAGCATCAGCACCGCCAAATCCGATGGCAAGTCCTACAAGCTGGCGCTGACCAACCGGCACACCTGGGTGATGTCGTTTCTCTACATCGGTACATTCGGCTCGTTCATCGGGTTCTCCTTCGCCTTCCCGACCCTGATCAAGGCCAACTTCCCCGACCTCGCCAAGATCGGCTGGATCACCACGCTCGGCAACCTCGCGTTCCTCGGCGCACTGGTCGGCTCCTTCAGCCGCCCGTTCGGCGGCTGGGTGTCCGACAAAGTCGGCGGCGCCAAGATCACCGTGTATGTCTTCGGTGGCATGTCGGTGGCGTGCGCGCTCATCCTTGCCGCGCTGGAGCTGAAAAGCTTCCCGCTGTACTTGATTTCGTTCCTGCTGCTGTTCGTCCTCACCGGCATCGGCAACGGCTCGACCTACCGGATGATCCCGTCCATCTTCAGCGCCGAGGCCAAGAAGTACGCCTCGGAACACGGCCTGGATGCCGCCGACGCCGTCGCATCGGCACGGCGGCAGGCAGGCGCCGCCATCGGTGTCATCGGCGCGGTCGGCGCGGCGGGCGGATACCTGCTGCAGCAGGCACTTCGCTTGTCCAACATCAACTTCCACAGCATGACCCCCGCGTTCTGGACCTACGCGGCCGCGTTCCTCGTGATGGCAACCGTCACCTGGTTCTTCTACCTGCGCTCCTCGCTCGGCGTCCAGCGGATCTCCTCGCTGGCCTACGCCAACGTGTAACCACCAGCGCCGCAGTACAAGCCGAACGCCACACCGCTCGTTCCGACTCAGGTCGGGACCCGAGGTGTGGCGTTCGGCTTTCACCCGTCTCGACCCCCGCACGGCGCCAACGCTTTACGCTGGAAAGCGGACTCACATCGGGGTGACAGAGGTGAGCATTTGGATATCAGCAAGAAGTCGCAGACACCGTTGTATCGGACTGCGACGCGGGAGGACCTTGCCGACATCGCCGCGTTGGAGAAGGAACAGCTCGGGGACCTGGCCTGCTCCTATGTGATCCTGCGTCAATTGTTCGATCTGCACGGATCGCACTGGGTGGTGGCCGAAATCGGTGGGCACGTCTGCGGATACGCGATCGTCGGCATCAACGCGGCGCAGCTGGCGTGGGTGCTCGGGCTGGCCGTCGCCGAGGCCCACCAGCGTCGTGGACTCGGCACCGCGCTGCTCGAGCGGGCCGTCTCGGGTTGCCGCGCCGCCCGGGTCGAGCGGATCTTCATCACCGTGCGACCGACCAATCAGGGCGCCGCCTCGTTGTACAAGAACGCGGGATTCCAGTGGGTCGGACACGATCGGCGGTATTTCGGCGACGACGAGCCGCGCGACGTGCTGATGCACCTGATCCAACGCAGTCCCCTCGGCCCACCGATCGCCGGGCCGAACGACAAGCGATGGCTCAAGCCGTCGCCGGAGCCAACCAATAGCCGAATTCCATTGCTATGGTGGAAATAACGTCTTGCCGACGTGTCACTCCCGGGGGAGATTTACATGACCGATCAACCGGATCTGTCATCCACTTTCGTCGTGTCGATGACAACCCGGATCCATCGGCACGCCGCTGTGTACGCAGAAGAGATCATCGACCACCTCGCCGGTCTCGACGGCCGACACCGGCAGCCGCGTGAGGAGCGGCTGCTGGACTCCTTCAACACGCATGTCGAAACCGTCGTCGCCCGTTACGAACCACCTGGTATTCGGCGGCGCGGCGACAGCCTGGTATTCGCGGATCTCTATGCTGCCACCCGCGAACCACATACCGACGACGACGAACACAGCACCGTTCCGCTCGAATTCCTGGCCGCCCTGCTGGCCGCCGAAGTCGAGTTCCGCGGCCCGCTGCGGCTCAGCGGGACCCAGAACACCATGCTCGCCGAGGTATACGAACGCCTCGGCGACTGCCTGCGCTCGGCCGGATTACCCGGCCACGCGGCACTCGCGTTCCGGCGCGCAGGCAGTCTGCATCGCCAGAACGAGGACGACGACGATGCCGACCGCTGTGGCCTCGCCCAGGCTCGCGCACGATTCGAGGCCCTCCCACCCAGCTGGCGCCGGACCGGCGGCCATATCTCGGACCTGTTGTGCGGCTATGGATATCAGCCATTCCGGCTGCTGGCCTGGATGGCGCTGCTGCTGGTCGGGTTCACACTCATGATCAGCTTCATCACCGGCGTGGAGGTTCCTGCGACGTTCTATCTGTGCCTGATGAATTTCCTCAATCCGGTCGGCGTCGGCGACACCACAGACATCGGCGGTGTCGGCCAGACCCTGTTGGTGATCGAAGCGTACGTCGGCACGGTCTCGACCTCGGTGTTCTTCGCGCTGCTCGTCCGCAGGTGGTTCCGATTGTAAAACCGCTACCAATTCGTCGTGGACACCTTGGCTTCGCGCAGTGCGGCCAGCGTCGCCACCGAAAGACGGTTACGCAACTGACCTACCCGACTGTCCCAATCACGAGTGAACCCCGGCCTGAGCTCCAGCTGCTGCCACAGTCCGAGGAACGGCGGCGGTGTGTGCGCACCCGGCATCCACAGATGCGCGAGGTGTTCGAGAACCGCGGCGAGGACACGCGCGGAATCCGGGCTCGCCGTGTCGTACCGATCCGCCTCCTCGACCGCGTTGACGACCGCGGTCAGCAGCCAGTCGTGCATCGCGAGGTCGGCGCAGAACTGTTGGGCCACAGCCAGATCCTCGATATCCCGCACGGTGATCTGCACGGTGCGGACCTCGTCGTCCTCGAGCCTGAACTCGACGTGCGGAACCTCCACGGCACCGAGCCGGGCAGTCCACTGCAACCGAGTCGAACCGGTCAGCAGCGGCGACCGCTGATCCAGTCCGCGATCCAGCCGCACCCTGGCCAGCAACCGCTCGCTGATCGAACCGAGGTCCAGGGTGTCCGGCCCCATCGGCCGGTGCAGGAAACCGTGCACGAGGTCTATCCCGATGTCGCTTCTGATCTTGTTGATCACCTCGGTCACCCCGCCCCTGCGCAGATAGTGCTCCCACTTCTCGCGCTGCGGCCTGGCGGCACGCACGACTGCCGTGCGCACCGAACTCTGCAGCACCCGACCGCCGACCACCACGGCATCGGTGGCCACCGTACCCCTGGCCTCCGCCTTGGCGCCGGTGCCTGTCGCCAGCAGACAATCCACGCCGACCAGCATGGTGGGCGAGATCGCCATCGGAATGGGCCGCTCCCACGACCGCACCGGACGACCTGGCTTCAACGCCAGCAGATTACGAACCTCGACACGGCTCAATGCCCCCGAGGCCGGCACCAAGCAGGTGCGGACTTCTCCGAGGACGATGAGCGTGCGCTCCGGAAGGACCATCGCATCGGCCATATCAGGCGGTCGTCGCCCGGCCGGCCCAGGTTTCTGGGACGAACAGGTGCTCGAGTCGATGGCTGACCGGGCGCGGCACCGTGACACCGTCTTTGACACCGCTGCGCACAGCGAGGTCGATCACCTCGTCGTCGATCTCGAGGTGGCCGAGGATGACCTCGACCGCGTGCTCGATGCTGACGTAGGTGCGCGGCAGAATCGACACCGCCCGATAGGCGGCGAACGGGTGCGCATCGGGATTCAATTGCACGACGGCGGGCATATCACGCCAGGCCTTCGGCCAGGTGAATTCGCCGGAGTCGTCGGAAACGGGCCACAGTTGTGGTTGCGCCACCGGGGCGCCGTGGTATCGCAGGAGATCCAAGCGCATCAACTGCCACACCGACGCCAGGAAGGGGCAGGCCCACACCCGGTCCGCGTCCGCGCGAACCCGCGACTTCTTGGTCGGCACCGCCCACAGCTGGGTGTCGAGAAAGATCGAATGCTCACGGCGGCCGTACTCCTCGGCGGGCCGGTATTCACCGCTGCGCATCGCCTGCACCGTGTCGTAGTCGGAGGATCGGCGACCGTTGCACAGCCAGCCCGACACGTCGGTAGGCGGCCTGCGCCCTGTCGTCCGCAGAATCGGCTCCGGCACGATCCAGGAGGCGACCATCTCGGCAAGTGGAATGCGCGCACCGGTCGCGACGCCGTCCACGTACACCGGGGACTCGAAGCAACCTTCCTCACGGGCCAGATAGTCGATCGTCATACCGCATTCATCGGCGGCTTTGAGCAGCTTTCCGATGATCTGTCCCGGGTCGGTGTCCGGGCCGAAGTAGTCATCGATCAGAAAGCACGTACTCACCTTGGCCTTCGGACCGAATTCGTCCTTCGCATAACCGATATTCGAGTCGAGGCGTCTTTTGACCTCTTTGAACTGCGCCCTGATCCGATCCTCGCCATTGGTGAGGTCGTTCATATAGAAATGCCCGACCTCGATAGACAGATGCGAAAGCGGCGCCGACGTGATCGTCGCGCTTGCCGTCGCCTCGCTGTAGCCCGCAGCGGTCTCCACTGGCGATCGAAATCCTTCCTGGAAGGGGGTGGGTCAGAACGTTTCCCACACAGCGTCATCGGTGAGCTGACGGGCAAGTTCACCGAAAGCAGTGGTGGTCTCGACATTGGCGATCTTCGCGTCGACATCGGCGTCGAGGATCACTTGTTCGCGCCACTGCAGCATCGGCTCCATCGGTGTTTCCCCGAGCAGCGTGCTCTGGCCCAGTTTCTTGGTGGACGCCAGCTTTTTGAGCGCCGCATTCTGTTTCAGCAGCCATCGGGCCTGCGCGGATTCGTCGTTGCCCGGTTGCGTGAACGGGTTGGGGACCGCCGTTCGAATGAACCGAATCGACTCGCGCAGCTTCTTCTCGTCGTGCCCGTACCCGACGCCGGACTCCAGCAGGCCACTCGGACCGTGCACCAGCGCGCTGGCCGCCATAATGTGCTGTCGCGTCCAGCGGTGGAAAATCAACCAGCGGATGGTCTCTTCGGCGAGCTGCGGATGTGCTGTCGCCTCGAGCACGAGCTGTGCCGCCGCCGAACGCCCCGCGCTGAGATCCACGATGACGACATGGAATTCACCCATCACCTTCGAAAGCAACTTCACGCATTGCTCGACCATGGCGGTTCCGGTGGTCGGGAATTCCGCACCGCCCTCATCGCCTGGGAATAATACGAGCTTTCCGGACCGCATCGGCATGCGACACAGTTCGACACGATCGGATTTGGCGCGCACATCGATTCTGGTCGTCGTCTCTTTCTCGTTCAGCAGATAGGAGTGCAGCCCGGTGCCGTCGGAAATGCCACGTTCCACGGCTCCGATCTCGAACAGCGCTCCCGCGGTCGGCGAGCCGAAATCGAAATCCAGATACGCGACGTTCTTGCCGCTCATACACAGCCGAAAAGCGATGTTGCAGCTGGTCACCGAACGGCCGGTACCACCTTTGTCGGAGGTCGAGAACACGAGCATGGCGTCAGTTGCTCCTCATCGCGTCCTGGTCGGCGTAAGCCAACTCGTCGAGTTGGTCCAGCGCTCGCATCGTGAGAACGACTGCGGTTCCCGGCCTTTCGTCGATCAACCGTCGTGCTCGGTCGAGATGGCGCTCGATCCGCGCGAGAGCCCTTCGGTTGGCCGTGAAGTCGGCGGCATTGACCTCGAGCAATTCACGATTGAGCAAATGTTCGGCCTCGTTGAGCAGCGCCACCGCGTCATCGACCAGTGTCACCGGACGCAAGGGCAGCGAGCGATAGGTGCGGTCGGCGGTGACGAGACCCTCGATCACCCGCTCCGTCAGATACCACGACGGCTGCGACGGCGAGGTGTCCGTCAGACCGAAGGCGCGTGCGGAATCGTCCCACAGGCCGGCGGCCGGCCCCTCCTGGATGATCCGCGAATCCAGGTGCTCCATCACCGATTTCGCGAGTTCCATCAAACGGTCGCGGGCGGTCACATTGCCGGACAATCTTGCCGCCTGCAGAATTCGCTTGAGCAGCACCGGCGCGAAGTCGGAGACGATCCAGGACAGCCTGGGGCCCTCGCCGATGTCCTCGGTGCCGACCAGTGACATCCGCACCCCGGGCACATGCACAGCCACCGAGGGGTCGTCCTTGGTGACGCGTCGGGTAATCCGGCCACGCCGGGCCAATTCGTCGAAGATCTCCACCGCTCGTGTCAGATCCTCGTCATTGGCGGTGCGGTTGACCAGATCCTGGATCAGCACCGCGGAAACGACGAGGCTGTAGTAGTCGGATTCCTGACCGTCGGAGGTTCGCCACGGGATGTCTTCCAGCGGCCAGCGACCGGCGCCGAACCGGGCAACGGTCGACCAGTAGAGCTGCGTGAGATGCCAGCGCGTCTGCAACGCCTCGGCCAACCTGCGCTGGGTCTCGTCGAGCAGGTCCAACTGCCGGGTCCGCTGCGAGGTGAGGTCGTTGATGCCGTCGAGCGCGACGACGCTGAAATACAGATATGGGCGTGGATCCGCGGTGCCGGGCTGATCGGCGATCTTGGCCTGCACGAAATCGATACTGTCGGCCTTCTTGGCGATGCCCCAGGTCCAACCACACTCGAAGAGCATGTCTTCGGCACCGAGTTCGGCACCGGGAACAGTGGCGAGCTTGATGCCGCGCAGCTGGGTACGCACCGGTTCCAGACCGCGAATAATGTTCTCCGCCATCACCTTCGGAGGCTGACCGGTCTGGTTCAACATTCTGACGATCGTCTCGCCCGGTTCCGACTTCGTCGACACCGTGTTGACCACGAAACTTCGCAGCAGACCGACCATCGCCGACGTCAGCCGGATACTGATCTTCGCGCTGAGCACGTGGATGCGTTCGCCGAGCTCCTTGGCTTCATCGTAGGTCTGTCCCTGCACAAACCCTCTGAAGACACGAAGGAAACCCAGCGCCGCGATGCTGAGGGTCAACGACATGGAGTACGAGTCGACGACCTCGATCTCGCGTTGCGCGGAGGTCGGCTCGAGCCCCCCGTTGGCCCGAAGATAGCTTCCTGCAGCGAATTCGGGCTCACCTTCGGGGTCGGTGTGCTTCTCGATGTACTCCTCGAGCACGCGGACGATGACCTCACCGATCCGCGTCGCGCCGCCCATCGCCTCGAGGGTGTCCTTGACGTCCTCGGCCATATCGTCCGGCCGGTCGAGCGCCAGCACATTGATTTCGGTGGCGGGATACAGCAGGCACAGCAACTGCTCGGCATCACTGATCGAGTTGGTGCCGTCCCGACCGCCCCACTGCCACTCGCCGTCCTTATAGCAGGTGGCGATCAAGGTCTTCCAAACATTCAAAATCTGTGCCCGAGGCTGAATTCTCACCTGCCGCCGTCCTCACCCCATGTCGCAGACATCAAGCAACCCAACGGATTACCGCACCGGCGACTTCGTCCAAATTAGCACGGGCGCCACACTTTTCGCGCGGCCTCCGCAAGGGTAGATCCAACCTGACACCGACACCTGCCGAGCCAGGTTTGCAACCGTCAGAGCATGGGCGACTGCCGAACAATCGGGGCAGTCGTCGAAGCAGAACACAGCCGCCGGACCGCAGCGGTTGTCAGAGCATAGAGCAATCGTGACGCAGGCCACAGTCCCCCCTCCCGGTGGGCCGCAGCAGAAGATCAACAACTCCTCAGAGCATGAGTCGGACCATGTCCGCGGTGCGAGCGAGACCGGGGAAGGCCTCCGGGGTCGACCGCGGGTGCAGTGCATGCACGGCGAGCCGAAACATGACCGCGCGCAACAACATCTGGGGCCATTCCGGAAGATCGGACCAGCGCTCGAGCAGGCCGTCGTCGGCACCGCCCCACGCCAGCGCATCCACCACGATGACCCCCGCCGCCCATGGCGCCGGGCGCCAATAGGGGGTGATGTCGGTGAGGCCAGGGGTGAGCGCGCCTGCGAAAAGAACGGTGCCGAACAAGTCACCGTGCACCAACTGGGCAGGCGACTGCACCGGCTTGCGCAAGGTGGCCAACTGGCCGATGAGCTCCATGCTGCGCACGCCGTCCTGCGAGGTGGCCGGCGGCGTGCCCCCGGACCGCAGGCTGCGCAGCGGCACCGCCTCCCAGGCGGCACGGTCGGCCGCGACGAACACATCCACGTCCACCCACGGTGCCACCGGCGGCTGCACCAGAAAACGGGGCCGCTCCAGTTTCGCCGTGGCCTGATGCAGTCGCAGCGATACCGAGATCACCTCGTCGTGGCGCGGCTCGGGAATCCCCTCCAGGAAAGTGTCTGCGCGCCAACCGGATACGACATACCGGCCGTCGGTCGCACGGACCGGGCGGGCCAGTCGCAACCCGTCGACCTTCAATGTCTCGCGCACCTTTGCCGACCACGCCGCTCTGGCATGATCGGCAACGGGACTGAGCACCACATCACCGAGACGCCAGCCGCCGTCCCAATCTCCCAGCGAAACCGGGGTCACTTCGCGCAGACCGAACGTGGCACGCACGTGCTCGGGAGGTTCCACAGAAGTCACGGCCGTACCGTACTCCCAGCATCTGCCCCATAAAGGACGCCGCGCCGTAGGATCCGACGGCCCGTCGACGACGCCGCCGGGACCCATGACGGGACCCGAGCGGCGCCGGAGCAGGAACGCGTCAGTACACCGGCAGTGAAGGATCGACCTGGTTGGCCCAGGCGATGACACCACCCTGCAGATGGGTGGCGTCGGCGAAACCGGCGCGCTTGAGTGCGGCGAGAGCCTCCGCAGACCGGACACCGGTCTTGCAGTGCAACACGATCGGCCGGTTCTGTGGCAGTTCCGAGAGCGCATCACCGGAGAGGATGCGGTCCTTCGGAATCAGCGTGGCGCCATCGATATGCACGATGTCCCACTCGACCGGCTCACGGACGTCGATGAGCTCGATCTCCTTGCCCGCATCGATGAGCTCCTTCAGCTCACGCGCGGTAATGGTGGAACCGGCCGCGGCGGCCATGCCCTCTTCGGACACCACACCGCAGAACGCCTCGTAGTCGATCAGCTCGGTGATCGGCCGGCGCTCCGGATCGCGGCGCAGCTTGATGGTCCGGTAGTTCATGTCCAGTGCGTCGTACACCATCAGCCGCCCGAGCAGCGGCTCGCCGATACCGGTGATCAGCTTGATCGCCTCGGTGACCATGACCGAACCGATCGAGGCGCACAGCACGCCGAGCACGCCGCCTTCGGCGCAGGAAGGCACCATCCCGGGCGGTGGCGCCTCCGGGTACAGATCGCGGTAGTTGATGCCGCGGCCGTCCGGTGCGTCCTCCCAGAACACCGAGACCTGACCCTCGAAACGATAGATCGAGCCCCAGACATAGGGCTTGCCCGCCAGCACCGCCGCGTCGTTGACCAGGTAGCGGGTGGCGAAGTTGTCGGTGCCGTCGACGATCAGGTCGTAATCGGCGAACAACTCGACCGCGTTCTCCGGCTCCAGCCGGATCTTGTGTAGCCGGACGTCTATGCCGGAATTGATCTCCAGGATCGAGTCGCGCGCGCTGTCGGCCTTCGGGCGGCCGATATCGGACTCGCCGTGGATGATCTGCCGCTGCAGGTTCGAGGCGTCGACCTCGTCGAACTCGACGATGCCGAGGGTGCCGACACCGGCAGCCGCCAGATACAGCAGCGCGGGCGAGCCGAGTCCGCCTGCGCCGATCACCAGCACCTTGGCGTTCTTCAGCCGTTTCTGCCCGTCCACCCCCAGATCCGGGATAATCAGGTGACGGCTGTAGCGGGCGACCTCGTCCCTGGTCAGCTCCGCGGCCGGCTCGACAAGCGGCGGGAGGGACTTAGGTGATGACACGTCCAGGACTCCTCGAATCGAATTGGCCGATCGCAGTGCGGTAGTTGCGCTCCTGGCGCAGCTCCTCTTTATCCAACACCGACGACCGGACCGTTCTTCCCGCCCCATCGTCCCGCATTCGCGGGCCGCTCTAACCGCGGGGGTAAGGCCAGGGGTTGAAGCGACAACGCTTGCCATCCATCGGGACCACGCCGTCGGGATCGAGCGCGGCGATGTCATTGTTCTTGATGCCGAAGGTCTGCTGCATCATCACCGGCGCAAGTCCACCGTCGGTCTCGCAGGGCTGATGCTGGTGGTAACCAATGGCGTGACCGACCTCATGGTTGATCTGGTACTGCCGGTAGGAGCCGATGTCGCCCTCGTAGGCGATCGCGCCGCGCACCCAACGCACCTCGGAGAGCACCACCCGGTGCTGGTCGGCGTTGAAGCATGAGGAATCGATCGGGATGTCGAAACCGCATGCCTTGCGCGAGGATTCGCGCGAGGCGAGCGAGATGCGGAAGTCCGGTCGGCCCTGATCGATGCGCTGGAAAGCGAACTTGCTGTCGTGCGCCCAGCTCTTCGGGTTGGCCAGGGTGGAGTCGACCATCTTGGCGACGGACTGGTCGCCGCCGAATCCGGACGTGTCGACTCCGTCCTCGATCTCGACGGTGTAGCTGAACTTGAACTCGGTGCCGGTACCGACTTGCCCGGTGGTTCCCGGCACCACATGCCAAGCGCCGGTACCGATTTCGGTGAACGCGCCACCGTCGGGCAGTGCCCCGGACGGCAGATCGGTCGGGAAGTGGCCGTCGCCGGGCGGTGCGCCGATGATGCCGGCGGATGCGGCGTGTGGGCTCAGCCGCCCGAATCCCGGCGCGCCGCTCGCAGTGCCCGCCGCGTCCGGTCCGCTGCGCACCGCGTCCACGATCACCAGCACGGTGACCACGAACAGCACCGGAAGCGCATAGGCGCGCCAACCATAAGTGGATACGAATCTGCCCAGTGCACTTTGCTTTTTGGTATCGCGTTCCGGCCGAGGCCGCTGACGGCCCTCGTCGGGTGCGGTGGGATCCCAGCGGGCCCGCAACGGCTGGTGGGATCGGTTCGCGGGTTGGTACAGACTCAGCGGGTCATAGACCTCGACCCTGCCTGGATCACGGGTGGTTCGGGACCGCGCCGGGGGGCCTGCCCCTGCAGAACCGGACGCGTCGGAGCCGGCGGGGCGGTGCGCATTTCGCCCGCCGCCGGGTCTTTCCGGTCGGTCGGTCACACACACCAGACTCTCACAACACACAAGACCCGAAAGCCGGGCACACCTCCAGACGCGGTTTGCTGCGACATTTCTCACCAGCGGGCAGGAGTGGGAACCCGGGTCCGCATATGGTCGATGAACGGGTATCGTTCTTGGGATACCCGGTGTACATCCCCTCTTGCCGGGGCATCGACTGGGAGAGCCGAAAATGACTGACCTCGTGGACCGGATGACGTCCCGCAGATCGTCGTCCGCCGCCGTGGCACCGACCAAACGCGGTACCCGGCTTCCACGCGACGAGCGACGGCTACAGCTGCTCGCGGCGGCAAGCGAAGTTTTCGTCCAGCGCGGCTACCACGCCGCGGGTATGGACGAGATTTCCCAATGTGCAGGCGTCAGCAAGCCGGTGCTTTATCAGCACTTCGCGAGCAAGCTGGAACTTTATCTGGCGGTGCTGCAGAACTACGTCGACATGCTGGTGTCGAGTGTCCGGCAGGCGCTGCGCTCCACCACCGACAACCGGCAGCGAGTGCGCGCCGCGGTGCAGGCGTATTTCGACTTCGTCGACAATGAGATGCAGGGCTTCCGGCTGGTCTTCGAGTCGGATCTGACCAGCGAGCCGCAGGTGCAGCGCCGGGTCGAGCAGGCCACCGAGGCCTGTGTCGACGCGGTGTTCGATCTGGTGGCGCACGATTCCGGGTTGGACCCGTATCGCGCCAGGATCCTCGCGGTCGGCCTGGTCGGCACCAGCCAGTTCACCGCCCGTTACTGGCTCGAGGCAGACCGTCCGATCCCGAAGGAAGAGGCGGTCGACACCACCGTCCAGCTGGCCTGGGGTGGCCTGTCACACGTGCCGCTGCACCCCATCGGCTGAGCGTTTCCCCGCATTCATCGGTCGTTCCGGAGACTCTTCCGGGACGACCGATTTCGTCTGCTCGTACGGCAGGTCCGATGAAACGCAGCGGGTGTCGCAACCGTCGTCCTTCGAAACGACAGTTGCGACACCCGGTGGTTCGGCCCGAATACGCGGCGGACGAGCTCAGACGGCGGCGAAACCGACCCGGCCGCCGGTGGGCGTGCCGATCTCGACATAGGCGACCTTGGCGGCCTGGATCAGGAACTTGCGCCCCTTTTCGTCGGTCAGCGCCACAACGCCGCTTTCGCCGCTCAACGCACCGGTTACCAGCGCCTCGACCTCGTCGGGAGTCTGCGAGCTGACGATCACGATCTCCCGCGGGCTATCCGAAATACCGATCTTGACCTCCACGGCCAACCTCCGAACCTAGAGTCCTGTGCGGCGTGCGGACCGTGGTCCGCCCGAGCGCTCTTCGCTGTCCGATCAAGGCTAGTGCAGGGCCACCTCGCGCAGGCACACGACCACCTGCGCTCTCAGCGAACAGGGCCGCGCCGGTTACTTGGGCTCGATGAGCTGGATTTCCAGTTCGATCTTCACGGTGTCGCTGAGCATGCCGGGCAGCGGTCCGCCGACGCCGAAATCGGTGCGCTTGATCGTGCCGGTCGCCGAGAATCCGGCGTGCCGATCGCCGGTGGCCCCGAACTCCTGCACCCCGCCCCACTCGACCTCGAGCGTGATCGGCTTGGTGACGGCGCCGAGCGTCGCCACACCCTCCACCACGAACGACTCCGTGATCAAGACCGGTTCGGTGGCACGGAAGGACAGCGTCGGCCGGTTGGCCACATCCAGGAAATCCGCGTTGCGGACGTGGGCGTCCCGATCGGCGTTACCGGTGTCGAAGGAGTCCAGATCGATGACCGCGCCGATGGTGGCCGCGCCGGATTCGTCGACGACGAACTCGGTCTCGAAACGCGAGAACCGACCACGGACCTTGGCGATGCCCAGATGCCTGATGCTGAACTCGACCGAGGAATGCAGCGGATCGAGCGCCCAAGAACCCGTGCTGAGCGAAGTGGCGGCTGCGGTATTGGATTCAGAAATTGTCATGCTTCGACGATTGTCGCGCCGCCATCGGGTAGCCAGACCGCCGTTATCCTGGACCTGACAGGGCGCGGATAACCATCCCAGGACGAGGCACGATGGAAACATGGCACGAAACGGATTCGCGGAATTCCTGATCGCGCGCCGCGGCGAATTGCGGCCGTCGGATGTCGGGATGCCCGAGGGTGGGCGCCGCCGCACCCCCGGGCTACGCCGCGAGGAAGTCGCGGTCCGTGCCGGGGTCAGCGCCGACTACCTGGCCCGGCTGGAACAGGGCAGAGACACCAATCCCTCGGTGGCGGTGATCGATGCGCTGGCCAAGGCGCTGCTGCTGGAAGGCAAGGACCGTAATCACTTCGGCTGGCTCGCCCTGACCTCCAGCAACGAGGAACGGTGCCCCAAGACCCCGTCCGCGGAGGAAACCCTCAGCCCCGGTATCCAGACGATCCTGCGGGCGCTGCATCCCACGCCGGCCTTCGTCGTCGGCCGACGGCTGAACGTGCTCGGCTGGAATCCGGCATGGGAGGACCTCGCGACCCCGCTCGGCCTGCTCGACGATCCGGCGCAGGTGAATCTGGCCTGGTACACCTTCATGCACCCGCTGGCACGAAAGGTCGTGCGGAACTGGTCGGAGGCGGCGGATGTTTTCTCGGCCGAGCTGTGCCGGGCCAAACTGCGCTGGCCCGGCGACGAACAGCTGCTCGAGCTGATCGAGGCATTGCATCACCATCCCGATTTCGCGGGGCGCTGGCAGCCGCATCGCCTGCAGGAGCGCCTCGTCGCCGAGTTGGATCTCGACCATCCCGAGCACGGCGCCATGAAGGTCGCCTTCGAAACGCTGGACGCGGGCAACGACCAGAGCATCATGGTCTGGCTCAGTGCACACGCCCAGGTCCGCGTCCCGGAATTGCGCCTGGTGTCCAAGCGCGCCGTCAACGAGTAACCGGGTCAGATACCCAGCACGGCCATGCGTTCGGCGTGGCTGGCCTGCATGCGCTCGAACAGCGCCGCGATGCCGTTGAGATCGCCGGTCGCGGTCAGCACCAGCTCGGTGAGTTCGTCGCGCTGGGCCATCACGTATTGCGCCTGGGTGATGGCCTCGCCGAGCAGCCGCCTGCCCCAGAGGGTGAGCCGGTCGCGTTCGGAGCGGCTGGTCGCGACCGCGCGCCGCACCTCCTCCACCACGAATTCGGAGTGGCTCGTCTCGGCGAGCACGTCCCGGACCACGGCGGCGACCTCGGGAGTAAGAGCGCCGGCAATCTCGGTGTAGAAGTCGGCGGCGATGCCATCGCCGACATAGAACTTCACCATCGACTCGAGCCAGGTCGAGGGGTCGGTGGAGTCGTGGTAGGCATCCAGTGCGCGCACATAAGGCGCCATCGCGTCGAAGATGTCGAGGCCGCGCTCGGCCAGTGCCGACTCCAGGGTCTCGAAGTGCCGCATCTCCGCGGCCGCCATCTTCGCGACCGCGACCTTGCCGCGCAGTGTCGGGGACAGCTTGGCCTCTTCGGCCAATCGATAGAAGGCGGAAATCTCACCGTAGGCGAGCACCGCGAACAGCTCGGTGACCCCCGAGTGGCCAGCGGCGATGGACGAAACATCTAGCGCGGCAGATGACTGGGCTCCCATGCCACACAGCCTAGTACCCGACTCACGCAGCTTCCCGCAGGAACTTGTCGAGATAGGTCCAGGTGGTGTCGCGAGCGGTCAGGCCTGCGAGGATGCCGAGGTGGCTGCCCGGGGCCGTTTCGTAGCGCACGGACTGGGCGCCGGCGAGGGTCCGAGTGCCCGCCTCGACCGCGCCGGCCGGGGTGATGACATCGGTCGGCCCGCCGACAAGCAGCACCGGCGCAGTCACCTGTGCCAGTTCGATCCGTCGCCGGCCCAGGTGCACCACACCGCGGCCGATGTCGTTGTTGAGGATCAGCCTGCCCCAGAGCTGGCCGTAGAAGCGGCCGGGATACCCCGGCATCTCGGCCATGAAGCGGTCGATCGTCTCCATCCTCGCCAACGTTTCGGTGCGCGCGATATTGCTCGCCACGAACCACGGGCGGGTCAGTTCCCTGTCCCATGCGGTGACCTTGTAGGCGAACCGCGTCAGCGCGGCCGGGATGCCGCCCGCCGCGCGCACGGCCGTCGAGGTCGCGATTCCGCCGGTGAGCTTGGCGACTGCACGCAGTTGCGGAATGCCGGTCATCTTGTCGTAGTCCAGCGGCGAGCCGACCGCCGTGATGGACCGGATCGGCAGCTGCTGGTGTGCGGCGGCGGCGAGCAGCGCCAACGTCCCGCCGATGGACCAGCCGACGAGATCGACCGGCCGACCGTCCTGATCGGCGGAGGTGCGCCGGATCGCCTCCGGCAGGATGTCGTCGATCCAGTCCTCGAAGCCCATCCGCCGATCAGCAAAGGTGATCTCGCCGTAGTCGACGACATACGGCGTGCGGCCGGTGTCGAGCAGGAACCGGGCCAGGCTCTGATCGGGCCGCAGGTCGAAGCAGCTGGCGGGCGCGGCGAGCGGCGGCACGAGCAGGACCGCCGACTCTGGTGCGGCGCCGGCGAGTTCGGGGCCTTCGAAGCGGCGCAGCTGTCGGTGCGGTTCATCGGAAAGCACCGTCGACGGGGTGGGGTCCGGCGCCTCGATGCCGGGGCCGAAGGTCAGCGCCCAGGCATTGCGGGCGGCAATGGAGACGGTGTCTGCGAGGCTCACAGACAAGAATCTCTCACACTGTGATACCGGCGGTAACAGGCAAGTCGGGTTTGCGGCTACGCGTGCCCCATTCCGATGGGGTTGATCGGCGGCACCAAGGATGCCTGTACCTGCTTCACCAGTGGTGCGAGGACAAACATCAGCTCAGCACTCGCATCCTGCGACAAGGTCGAGAGCGCGCCGTTCCATGCGGCATCGTCGGTGCTCGCTTCGACCCGCTGCGACAACTCCGCACCGCCGACCGTCAGTGACGGACTCGTCGGCTCGCCCTCGATCAGGCCGCGTGCGCGCAATTCGTCGGCATTGTCGGACCACTCCTGCTCCGACCATCCGCGCGCGGACCGCATGACCGACGCCGGCACCTTGCCTGCGGCCACCTGAATCACCAACGCCTGCGCACCGGTCAGTCCGTGCGCGACCAGCGCGGCCACATGCCCGTCACCACGGTGCTCGCGCAACGACGTGGTGAGCTGCCACAGCGCGGCGACCGGATCCTCCGACAACGGCAATTCGGCATTCGCCGCGAACAGCGCCCGCCCGGTCGGATCCGCCGCACGCAGCACCGGTGTCAGCAACTCGACGCCGCGCGCGCATTCGGCATTCCCCGCACCCGCGCCACGCAACAGCCCGGTCGACACGGCGAGCCTGGCCTCGAGGCTTTGCTGCGGGGTGGACCTGGTCCAGGCATCCGGCAGCGCTTTACCGACCATGTCGGGGTGGAACCCGGCAAAGGTCGCGACCACGGTGCCCGCCGTCACAGCGCCGAGCGGGGCAGCCCGAAATGCGAAGTATGTCTGCCAATATCCGCGCAGGCCGATCGCGACTCCGGCGTCCTTGATCGGCGCTCCGAAATACACCACGTCGTGCAGTGGTTCGAGGCTGGTCCAGATTCGCCGCGCAAGATGAATTGCCATGTGGCGCAGCGTACGTCGGCGAGCCGCACGAGGAAACCGGACTTTTGTGTCGAATTTATCGCGGCGGCAATTCGAGCCGTGCACAATATCACGCTACAATCACTGCGGACAACGAAAAGTTTCGCCCGACCGAGTCGCCGGATCGCATGGTCACACGGGCACCGGGTGCGAGGTTTTCGATGTCCAGGAAAATGTGCGCGCACCAGATCCGCATCACCACAGCGCCGCGCCGATGTCTCCAGGTAGCTGCCGTACGGCACCCGCTGACATCAGGCTGTAGCCGGAGTGAGCATCACAGGCGGATACGTGGTTGTCGCGGGCCGACCGGTCCGCCCCACGCCTCGTGCGCGCGTGACGCGCTAACGAGGAAAGGCACGAACCTGAGCAAGATCACTGTCGAACAGGAACCGGGCTTGGCAGACACGCTGCTGACCGCCGAACTGGACGAAACCCACACTGCACCGACTTTTGCCGAATTGGGCGTGCGCGAGGAAATCGTGCGCGCACTCGGCGAGATCGGAATCGAACGCACTTTCGCGATCCAGGAACTCACCCTTCCTTTGGCGCTCGCCGGTGAAGATCTCATCGGTCAGGCGCGCACCGGCATGGGTAAGACGTTCGGATTCGGTGTGCCGCTGCTGCACCGCATTGCCACCGCCGACACCGGAACCACACCGCTGGACGGCACCCCACGGGCACTGATCATCGTGCCGACCCGCGAGCTGTGCATCCAGGTCACCCAGGATCTCGAGAACGCGAGCAAGTACCTGAAGAACCATCAGGGCCCGCTACGCGTGCTGTCGATCTACGGCGGCCGTCCCTACGAGTCCCAGATCGCCGCGCTGCGCTCCGGTGTCGACGTCGTGGTCGGCACCCCGGGCCGCCTGATGGACCTGGCCGATCAGGGCCACCTGATCCTCGGCAAGGTCGGCGTGCTGGTCCTCGACGAGGCCGACGAAATGCTCGACCTCGGCTTCCTGCCGGATATCGAGCGCATTCTCGGCATGGTGCCCACGCAGCGTCAGACGATGCTGTTCTCGGCGACCATGCCGGGCCCGATCATCACCCTGGCCCGCACCTTCCTGAGCAGGCCGACGCACATCCGGGCCGAGGAGCCGCACGATTCCGCCGTGCACGACCGCACCGCGCAGTTCGTCTACCGCGCGCACGCGCTCGACAAGAGCGAGTTGATCGCCCGCATTCTGCAGGCCGAGACCCGCGGCGCGACGATGATCTTCACGCGCACCAAGCGCACCGCGCAGAAGGTGGCCGACGACCTGGCCGAGCGCGGGTTCTCCGTCGGCGCGGTGCACGGTGACCTCGGACAGATCGCCAGGGAGAAGGCGCTCACCAAGTTCCGCAAGGGCGCCATCGATGTGCTGGTCGCGACCGATGTCGCGGCGCGCGGCATCGACATCGACGACGTCACGCACGTCATCAACTACCAGTGCCCGGAGGACGAGAAGACCTACGTGCACCGGATCGGCCGCACCGGCCGTGCCGGGCGCACCGGCGTCGCGATCACCCTGATCGACTGGGACGAACTCAATCGCTGGGCGGGCATCGATAAGGCGCTCGGTCTCGGTATCCCGGAGCCGGTGGAAACGTACTCGCGCTCACCGCACCTCTACTCGGAGCTCGGCATCCCGGAGGGCGTGACGGGCACCGTCCGCAAGCCGAAGGTGGAGCGCGACGAGGACGCCGTTGTAGTCGAGCGGCCCGCGCGTGCCCCACGCAAGCGCAACCGCAGGCGGACAAGGGCCGGGGAGCCGATCGACCCGGCTGATGTCACCGGCACCGAGGACGGCGCGGTCGCAACGTCCTCCGAGACCGTGGCACCCGTCGACAACGGCGAGGCCGAGGACGAGAACGCCGAGAAGCCTGCCCGTCGACGTCGCCGTAGGCGCAAACCCGCAGGGGATGCCGACGCGACCACGGACACCGACGGTGCAGACATCGGTAGTGCCGACAACGGCACCGCCGTGGCCGACAGCTCCGACAACGGTACCGCCGAGGTGCGCGCGAGCGCGGACAACGGCGGTGACGACGCCGCGGCGGCCGACCAGCCCGCGCGACGTCGACGTCGTCGGCGCAAGCCCGTGGGCGAGAACGGCAACGAGATCACCGCAGAAGTAGGCGCCACAGCCACGGCATCCGTCTAGTCCGGCGGATCCGCTACTCTCGCAATCGTGCTCGAACCTGAGCGGCGGACGCGCGCCGACATCATCTCCGCAGTCGCGATCGCCGTGCTCGTGGCGATCGCGGCGGCGTTGGTGTGGGCGCGCGGCGACGCCAACGGCACCGAGTCGCTGACCGCGGAACATCCCGTGTCGACGCCGCCCGCCGCGGAACAGTTGCCGACTGCCCTGCACGAACTGTGGCACGCGCCCGACGCGGCAACCGCACGCGCCCTCGTCGCCGGTGGCGCGGTGATCACCGGCGATGACGGCACCGTCGTCGGCCGCGATCCGCAGTCCGGTGCGCAATTGTGGCTGTATCGCCGCGACATGCCGTTGTGCGGGGTGGAGTCGCAATTCGGCACGGTGGTCGCGGTGTACCGGGATCAGCGGGGCTGCAGCCAAGCCACCCTGCTCGCGGGCGAGGACGGTTCGCGGCGCACCGCTCGCAGCAGCTACATGGACGAGACGCTGCAGTTGTCCGTCGACGGCACCTACGTGCTCGCCAAGGGACCGCAGCGGCTGGAGATGTGGCGCTCGGATCTGGTGCGCACCCTCGAATACGGCTATGTCGACGCGCCGGTGAATGTGAAAACTCAACCACGCAAGGGCTGCTCCCTACTGTCGGCCGGGTCGAGCGCCTCTCGGGTCGCAGTACTGGAGCGCTGCCCGGAAGACCCTGCCGACCGGCTGACCGTGCTCAACCCGGCACCGAAAGACAACACCGTCCCCGAGGAACACGGCTCGCACGTGCTGATGGGGCCGGGGACCGATTCTGCCGACGCCCGGGTGATCGCGGTGTCGGACAACCGAATTGTGCTGTACCTACCCGGCGGGCCCGCAGCCCCGGGCGTGGAAGCCGCGACACCACGGCTCGCCGTCTACGACGGCACCGGGAATCTGCTTATGGTGCACCAACTTTCCGCGCCGCTGACCGACAAGGCGACGACAACTCGCATCAGCTCCGCCTTCTTCGTTTTCACCGGCAACAGCGTGATCGCGTTGAGTGCCAGCACTTTCGACCCACTGTGGACCACCCCGAACGCCCTCGGCGGACCCGCATTCATGGCAGGCAAGCTGCTCGTTCCGGTGACCGGAGCGCTCGCCGCTCTCGACCCGACATCCGGCGCCGAGACAGCCCGCATCCCGGTGCATCGCCAGGGCTCCGAAAACTCCCCCATCTCACTCGCCGTACTCGGCACCACGGTGCTGGAAAAGCGCGGCACGCAGCTGTACGCCCTCGGCCAGTGACGACCGATTTCGCAAGCACATGGGTAACTCCATGTACTCGCAAAGGGCTAGCGTGCGATGGGTGTCATTGTCAAGGTTGGCAGTGTTGGGTGTCGTTGATTCAGCAAGCCCCTGAACAGCGGATACATCGAGAATCGGGCCATTTGTGGCTGTGATATCGGTTACTGACGTTGGGGTGCGCGGGTGGCGTTGGTTGACGTCAGCCATTAAATAGCGGGTTTGATGACAAACCGCGACGGTTGGCCAGCCATGCCGGACACGAGCGATCGGGTGGCGTGCCGTTTGCCATCGTCCGCCGCAGCAGCTTCGGTGATTACGCGGCGGGGTCAAGGATTGAGGAGGTCGAAACCGGCATCGAGATTGTTGGCGGCTTCGCGACCCTTGTCGGTGATCACGTACTTCTGGTCAGTTCTATCGGTGCCGATGACGACGTATCCGTCGTCGCCGTGAACGTGGTTGAGGTAGCCGTGTCGGTGGAACCAGGTGAACGCGTGCGACACGCTGTTGCGACGTGGCATGGCGAGCTGTTTGTAGAGGCGTTCGGCCCACTGCGGTTCACCGTCGCTCATCGCCTCGAGGATCGCTCGCTTGTTGGGAGTCCACGGTGTCCGGGCATGGATCGTCACTGCGCAACTGTCTCCGTATGTGGTGTTGAAAGTTCGGGGTGGCAGCCCGTCCGTCTTTGAATCGGCCAGATACGGCTCGAAACCAGGGCCGACTATGCCTATGCGTAGTTGGGTGATGACGGATGGTCAGTCGAACATGGTTGGTAGGTCTGGCTTATTCCAGTGGTCGTGGAGAAGCCGGATTTGGGTGTCGAGTACACGAGTGGTCGACAGTTCGGGCAGGTCGTCGACGGGGAACCAGGCGACTTCCATGGTCTCGACGGGGCTGGGTTGGCCGTGGGAGATGGTCTCGCACAGGAAGAACAGCTTGTACACGTGGTAAGGAAAGGCGGGCTTGTGGCCTTGCACGTCACGGTCGTGCAAGGCCACGAGTTTGCGGGCGCGGACGGTGATTCCGGATTCCTCGTGGACTTCGCGTTCGACTGCGAGTGAGGGGGGTTCCAGGACATCGCACCAGCCTCCGGGCAGGGTCCATTTCTCATCGCTGCGGTCGCGGATCAGCAGGATGCGGCCCTCGTCATCGAAGACGCCGCCACGGACGTCGACTTTGGGTGTCATGTATCCCTGTTCGAGAAACACGTTCTGGTGCAGGTCCTCGACGGTGCCGCTGCTGATGAGGGCCAGCAGGTCGACGGCTATCTCTTTGGCCTGTTCGTAGCGCTGCCGGTCGAAGACGTCCGTGGCAAAGACGAGGCCGTTGTGCGCAAGGGCGGCCAGGGCAAGGGCGTGTTGGCGGATCTGGGCCTCGGCTGTTGGTTGAGCGTTGTCCATCCAGGGTCCTTCGGTCGGATCGGCGTTGTCGCAGTGGCTGTTCGACGCAAATCAGGGGATCATGCGGTATGTCGTGGACTGGCGTGGGGTGAATCCGAGCCGCTGGTAGAGCTGGTTGGCTGCGGATTTCGTCGGGGTCGACGTGAGGTTGACTGTGCGCGCTCCGTGGTCCCTCGCGATGGACAGCGCAGCGGTGGTCAGGGCTCGTCCGGCGCCGAGCCCGCGTGCGGCTTGGTCGACCACGACATCTTCGATGCGTGCTCGCAGCCCGGTGGGGATCGTGTACATGACCAGTGTCAGCGCGCCGACGATCGCTCCATCGACACGTGCCGTGAGCAGCCGCGTCGAGGAGGAATCGATGACCGCCTCCAGGAGATCACGGGTCAGAGGTGCTGCGGTGGTGGACAGTTGGGGTAGGAGGGCGGTCAGCGCGGCCAGCGTCTCGTCGTCTACCTGGGTCACGATGTCGATCACAACTGCCTCGGGTGTCTGCGAAACCATGGGCTCCTCCTGCGTTGCGTTACGGATTCGACGCCTCGACATGGGTCGAAAAGTGCTGGGTTGGAACGATTTTCGACAAGTCCACCAGAACTGGCCAGATGGCAGCGGCAGCGTTGGCACCAGCGTATCCCGTGTGGTGCCGGGTGGACCTGCGGCGGCCACGCGCTGGTGCGTCTCGCTGTTTCGCACGACTGCCTGCTGGTTCGGTCAGTGTTCCTGCACGGTGGCGGCGGTCTGGACGGGTTGGGCGAGGCGGTGGACTGCTTTGGACAGGTCGGTGTCGGTGGAATTGAAGATCGCGCTGCCCGCGACGAGGGTGTCGGCTCCGGCGTCGATTGTCTGTGGTGCGGTGGTGGTGGTGATGCCGCCGTCGGCGACGAGTTCGACGGTGTCGAGGTGCAGGTTGTACAGGGTGGTGCGCAGGGTGCGGATCTTGTCCGGGACGGTGGGATCGAAGGTGCTGGTGCCGGGTCGGCTGGTCATGAGTACGACGAATCCAAGCGCCCGAGGTAGGGGTCGAGGAGTTCGAGGCCGAGGTCGGGGTTGAGCACGAGCCCTTTGCGGATGCCGGCTGTCTGGAGGGTGTCGAGGGCTGTGCCGATATCGGTAGCGGCATCGACGTGGAAGCTGATCCGGTCGGCTCCAATGTCGATGAGGTCGTCGATGTAGCGCTCGGGTTTGAGGGTCTGCAGATGGATATCGAGTGGCAGGGTCGTGTGCTGGCGGATGGCGGTGACGGTGCGCAGGCCGAAGCTGATCGCGGGCGTGTAGTGGCCGTCCATGATGTCGAGGTGCAGGTACTTGGCGGTGCTGGCTGCGACACCGTCGATGGCGTCGCGCAACGACAAGGGATCAGCGCCGATCAGCGCCGGTGCGATGGACACGTTCATGCGAGGCCCTCCTGGGAGGAGGTGATTGCGGTGGTCAGGCGGTCACAGATGAAGTCGACATCTGCTGGCGACAAGTCCGGGCGGATCGGCAGGCACAGGGTGTTCGCTGCCTGATATTCGGCATGTGGGTACGCACCGTCGAACCGGTAGCGCGCGAACGCAGGCTGGCGGTGAACGGGAACGGGGTAGCGGACGACGGCATCGATGCCGTCCGATCGCAGCTGTGCGAGCACAGCATCGCGATGAGGCACGGTGACCTGATAGAGGTGATAGACGTGGTCGCCGGGGTCTTGCAACGGCGGTGGAACCGTGATGGCCGGGTGAATCAGGGCGCGGGCGTATCGGGCCGCAATGGTGCGGCGTTGGGCGTTCCAGCCGTCGAGAAGGTCGAGTTTGGCGTCGAGGACGATGGCTTGGATCGCGTCGAGTTTGGAGTTCACCCCCAGGGCGACGTGGTTGCCCTGTCCGTCCTGTCCGAGGCCGCGCAGGATCCTGATCTTGTGATCGATGTCGGGGTTGTTGGTGACGACAGCTCCGGCGTCGCCAGCCGCGGCGAGGTTCTTACTCGGATGAAAGCTGAAGGCGGCAGCAGCGCCGAAAGTGCCGACCCGCCTGCCGCCCCAGAAGGCTCCGACGGCTTGGGCACAGTCCTCGACAAGGGGAATTTCGTGTCGGGAGGCGATTGCGGTGACCCGGTCCATGTCCAGGCTGCGGCCGAACAGGTGGACCGCGAGGATAGCTTTGGTGCGCGGCCCGCACGCTGCGTCGAGAGCATCGAGATCCATGAGATAGCTATCGGGTTCGCAGTCGACAAGCACAGCCGTCGCCCCGACCGTCGTGATCGCCAGGGCTGTGGCGTGGAAGGTATTCGCGACGGTGACTACTTCTTCGCCCGGCCCGATACCGAGCGCGGTCAAGGTGAGGGTCAGTGCGTCTGTGCCGGTGTTGACACCGATCGCGTGGGCAGCGCCGAGGTAGTCGGCGAATCGGTGCTCGAAGCGGGCGACCGTTTCGCCGAGGATGTAGTCGCCGGTGGCCAGCGCGTGCCTGATCTGGTCGGTGGTGGCGGGCAGGTCGGCGAACTGGGCGAGGTGGTTGTAGCGGGGAATCTTCATCACGACTCCGGGGGAATGGGTGGACGGATCTGCACGATCGTTTTTCCGAGGCCGCCGCGGGCTGCGTTGGCGGTGAGATAGTCGGCAGCTGCGTCGAGTCCGAGGACCTGGGTGGTCAGTCGCTCGACGCAGAGCGACGGTGACCACCCGGCATCGGGGGCCTGCTGCAACAGCTTCAGGGCGGTGTGGAAGTCCGCTCGGGTGGCCCCGTGGCTGCCCGCGAGGTGGTACCGCCCGCTCGACCTGGAGAGTTCGTGAAGGTCTTCGGTGCGGCGCAGTCGGTCGATGTCGATGGTGTCGAGCCGGTCACCCGGCCGTGTGCCTGCAAAGATCAGCAGCAGTCCGTCGTCGGCGAGCATGTCCAAGCAGGTCGCCAGAACCTGCGGCGTGGCAGCGGCAGTGGCCACAACGATGCGCTGAAACGGTGGACAGTGCTGGTGGGAGTCAAGGACCCCGGAGGGCATTGCGCGGCGGCTGCGCAGGAACTCGATACGCGGGCTGCTGGGGTTGAGCAGGACAGACCGGTGGCCGGTGGCGGTGAGGACCGTACTGATCAGGGTCCCGGCCATCCCCGCACCGAAGACCGCGATCGTGGTCTCTGGTGACAGTGCGAGGTCCGCGGTGGCGGTGTGCAGCCGAGTGGCGCAGTGGACCGCGCATGCCAGCGGTTCGGCGAACACGGCCACCCGATCGGGCAGCCCGGCGGGGACCGGTACTAGCGCGGCACGCAGCTGGTTGGAGTCACCGGTGAGTTCGACCAGTTCAGCGAATCCAGATGTCCGGTGAGCCAGCTTTGGGTGCGGATCGAACACAACCGTGCGACCCCGCAGGTTTGCCAAGGCCGGGGTGCAGTCGAGGATGCTGCCGATGATCTCGTGGCCGAAGTCACGGCGGCCGAACCGGATACCGCTGATCTCGCGTAGATCCGAGCGGCAAACACCGACCGCTCGTGGTGCCAGAACAACATTGCCGGTGGCGAGCACGGACGACACACCGGCCACGGTGGCGGTGGTGAGGAAGGCGGTGTGGTCGCGGTGATCGATACGCCGATAGGTCGTTGCGAGGTGAGCGGTCATTGGATCGCCTCGAGGTGATCGGCCACAGTGGTCGACATGTCAGCGTCGCGCGCGGGCCCGGACATGGTCAGGTCGACGATGACCTTGACGTGCTCACCGAAAGGTCGTTCGCCTCGGGCCATAGCCGGGATGCGCAGGGCAGCTTCTTCGAGAGAGATCACGTGGCTGATGACCCTGCCGAATCGGCTGGGAGCCGCGAGGAGATGCTGCTGGGCTTGGTCGAGATGGGCTGGTGATGTTCCGCGATGCCCGGTCACCCACACCCGCTTGCCAGCGGCGGGGAATACTTGGACGGCGTCGGGGCCGGACGAGCGCCCGCACACGTTGGCACGTCGTACGGCCGACAAGTCGATGCCGGGCAGCGCCTGGTGCCGCAGCCCGGCAGGGATACCACCGAACAGGTCGAGCACGCCCTTGTCGCAGAGGCTGGCCGTAGCCGCGCAGATGGCCGTGACGGTCGCCTCGCGCGGCAAGCACACGACTGCGCCGTCGACGCTGGCCGGTTGTATCCGATCGGTGAGGGTGCTCGCGGGCAGCACACCGAGCCGTCCGATGTAGCGCAATCGCTCTCGGCGTGGGTGGACCAGTTGCATCCGGTATCCGAGGTCTTCGCCCAGCATCGCCACCAGCAGGGCTGCTGAACCACTGCCGAAGACCGCGACCGTTGCACTGGGGCGCAGATGCACGCGCATCAGCTCCCACACATAGAGAGCGGTGGCGGTGGGTTCGACCAGCGCGCCGAGGTCGAGCGAGAGGTCCTTGTGTGCGGCGACAACTCCGCATGGGAGTCCGGTGGGAACGTAGTCTCGCAGGATTCCGTCGTAGCTGTGGCCCAGGATCACGTCTTGGTCATTCGGGTCAACGGGATTGAAGATCTCGCAGCCTCGTTTGTCCGGGGTGATTGCGGGACCTTCGTGGCCCAGGATTGTGGCTCGGTCGGACCGTGCGCCGCGTTGCATCTGTAGGTCGGTGCCACAGATGCCTGCTCGCAGGACACGGCGGAGCGTGGGTGGTTCGAAGGTGATGGGCGCAGGCTTGCGCTGCAGGCACAGTTCATCGCCGCTGCGGACGAGGGCGCGGTTGACGGCGGTGGTTCCGGTGGCGGTCATGCGGTGCACAGTTCGTTGTGGAACGGGCGCACCGCATCGGCTGCGGTGGCCAGCTCGGTCGGGGTGATGTCCTGGGCGAAGATCGCGGTGCCGATTTTGGTGAGCAGCGGGATGTTCTGGTTGCCGTCGCGGTGGCGGATCGAGTCCGACAAGCCCGCTCGCAGCATGTCGTCGGTGATGCAGGTGTGGCTCAGTGGCAGCCCGACGCGGGCCATCAGTGTCAGGATTCGGCCCAGGCATTCGTCGTCGATCAGTTGACGCTGTTGGGCGAGCACGCAGGACAGCGCGATGTCGATAGCGACTGCTTCGCCGTGGTACAGCTTCGGTTTCGCTGCCAGTTCGAACGAGGGGCTGAAGGTGTGGCCGAAGTCGGGCAGTCGGGCGAGGTTGTCCTCCCACAGATTCGGTTCCAGTTCCTCGACGATCGCGGTGATCGCGGCGTCGATGATGGGACCGCTGACAGTGGTATGTGCTCCGAAACCGGAGCGGTGGTCCATTCCCGCTCGATACGGTCGAACAGTCCGCTGTCTTTGACCAGTGCGATCTTGAGGATCTCGGCCATCCCGTTGGAGATCTGTCGCGCGGGCAACGGCGCAAGGAAGCTCGGGTCGACGATGGTCTCGCTCGAGGCGTAGTAGGTGCCGAGCCGGTTCTTGCGGCCGTTGAAATTGATCCCGGTCTTGACTCCCACGGCGGCGTCGACCATTCCCAACAGAGTGGTCGGCACTCGGACATAGGGCACGCCGCGGCGGTAGATGCTCGCGGCGAAGCCGACGACATCGGTCAGGACTCCACCGCCGACGGCGACGACGGCATCCCGGCGCCGGCTGAGTCCGAACTTGTCGTACTCGCGGATGATCCGGCTCACTGTCTCGGAGTTCTTGGTGCGCTCGGTGGTTTCGATCGGTACGACGGTGCACAGTGAGGTGTAGGTGTCGAAGTAGGTGAGGATCTGGTCGCCGAACAAGCTCATGACCGTCGAATCGACGAAGACCAGGGTGCGGCGATTGCCGACACCCACGGCGTCGGCCAGGTCGCTGTTGTCGGGGTCCAGGCAGTCTCGTGTCCGTCGAATTCGATAGCACATCGTTTGTGTCGCAGCGACACCCCAGATGCGGTCCATGTCAGTGATTCCTTCCTCCGGGCCGGGCAGTTGCCGGAAGCGATTGCCTGCGAGCGAAAAGCCCGGCACCCCGCAGTGGGTCGAGCCCATCGGATTCCAGGCGCGAGATCCGGTCGCGAAAGACGGTGGGCTGGTGAGTGGAGACGAGGTAGAGACCGTCCGCTTCCAGACAGCGGTACAAGCTGTTCATGTAGTGATCGGCGAGCGTGTCGACCACCCCGCCGGAGAGGAACACGTGATCGATGCGGGGATCGAAGGTCAGTAGGTACAGCAGGGCCCGAGCCAGCGGCGCGGTGACCGAGTCGAGAAACGCTGTGGCGTGCGGATTGTTGTGCTCTAATGCGGCGCACAGTCGAGCCAGCGGTGCTGGTTCGGTGGTCGCGTCCGCGCCCAGGATGCTTGCCAGCTGTGCCAGCTGCCGTTCGATCGCCTTTCCCGCCGCAATGGCGGAGACGTGTCCGACAGCTCCGCAATCGCAGACCGGGAGATCGGCCGACAGCGGCGCGGAGACAACAGCGGGCAGATGCCCGATTTCGCCCTGAATCCCGTGCACACGGTCCAGGACCACCTCACCGGACTCCACGTCGATGGTGCGCGCGGCGATCCCGCTGCTGACCGTCACCGCCGCAACAATTTTCACGCCCATCGCTCGGACTTCGGGCCTGCTGGTGATGGCCAGCGCGAGACTGGTCACGTCGTTGACCACCCACCACCGGGTTCGTGGTTCGTTCTCGCGCAGCGTGGCTCGCAGATCGAAGGGATCGGCGCTGTCGCCCCACAGCGGTGCGCTGGCAAGGATCTGTCCGGTGTGACCGTTGGTGGTGGCACCGATCGAGATCCCCACATCCACGACACCGGGATGGATTTCGAGCAGTCGACGGGTCTGGGCGAGAAGAAATTGCACCATCAGCTCGCGCAGTGTGGCGGTATTGCTCCCGGTACCGGCCTTCGTCACTGCCGGGTGCCGGTCGTGATCGGCGAGTACACCGGATGGGGTCAAGATCGCCAGACGCCACCACGTCCCGCCGAGATCGAACACGATCACTGGGCGGTTGTCGCCTGCTACGTTCCCCATTTTCACGCCTGGCCTGGGTGGGCTGCGGCGTCGGCCAGGACATACCCGTCCTGGCCGAGTACGACAGCGGCCGACGCTGGGGCAGTGCCTGTTGCGGGGTTGAGGATTTCGGCCAGTGCTGCCCTCTTGCCGGTGCCGGTGGCCAGCAGGATTCGAGTAGGCACGGCCCGTAGATAGTTCAGGCCGAGGCTGACTCGCTGCTCGCCGTGGTAGGTCGTGGCTACCACCCGCTGGTAGGGAGCTTCGCCGAGTGTGTGGTCGAAGATCGAGGCGGTGTGGCCGTCGGTTCCCAAGCCGAGCACCGCGATGTCGGGAACACCCTCGGCGCGCAGTCGCGAAAGTTGATTGTCGTATGCCGCAGCGGTTTCCTGACCGTCGCCGCTCACCCGAATCGGGGACCAGGTAGCGCGATGGCCCGGGTCGGTCAGGCCCAGGGCCGTCTCGATCAACCCAGCGGATCGGTCGGTTGGCTGCGGTGTCACCCGCTCGTCGGTCTGAACGAAAATCACCTTGGCCCAATCGATATCGAGTCTGCTCAGCTCGCGATAGGTCGAGACCGGCGTCGTTCCACCGGCAACTGCGATGAGACATTCACCCGTCGCGTTGATCGCTGAATGAATATGTGTGGCAATCAGATCGGCTGCTATCGAGGCCAGACCGGCTGGTGTTTCGCGGAACATACAACTCAGCGACATTGGTACCTCCTGGGTCGAGACATAGCGGGACGAAGATCTGGGTCAGCGAGATGTGAACCTGACGCACCTCATTCCGGTGCATCCGGTTCTCTCTCGTGCGGTAGTTGTCCCTCCAGTCAGGAATTGGAGTGCCTGGTTGGCGGAACGATCCACGTAGTAGGTGTGGTGGAACCACAGGATCGCGACCGGGCCGCTGGTGGTGTCACCAGGACCGGACCCGGTGACCCGGTCCATGGAAGTGATTTCCTCGCACGCGAATCCGGTCGGCTGCGCGCTCCCGTCCGGGGCCGTCACCACCGCGACCACTGCCAGTGCGGCGAGCGCGCCCAGCACTGCCGCCGCTATCCATCGGTGGCGGTGTGAGCGTGGGGTGGAGGCGGCGGTGGTGGTGTCGAACTTTGCGTACATGGTGTTCTCGGGTCCTATGGTGTGGGATCTCGGAGGTTCGGGGTGGCCCCGGTAGTCGCCGGGAAGCGACTCCGGGGCCGCCTTGGCGCGGGGCAAGGACCGGTGAGATGTCGTGTGGTCTCACCGGGCCGTCGTGCCAAGGCCATTCGGGCGGTCGAAAGGCGCGCTGTGCGCGGGTCAGGGCAGTAGGAACAGTCGCTCGTTGGGGAGGCGGGGCAATCCGGCGCAGCGACCGGGGTAGACGGCGACGGTGCCGGGGCGGCGGGCGGCCACATCACAGACGAACACCAGCGCGGCGGTCAGGCAAGCAGCGAAATCCATTCGCACACTGGAAAATTGGACCGTGAGACGGATATCTGGCTCATCTGGGCACGGTGACCGGCCGCCGTTGTTCAAGCGCGAGCGCCAATTGTTGATCGTCGTCGTCTCGACACCCACCCCACCCCGCCGCACCGCCTACTAGGAGCTACCGCCATGCCCGGACACCTGATCGCCGACCCGACCACCACCCCCGCACCCGCCGCCGATGGATGGGATGCCCTGTCCGCCGCGCTGACCGCCGAGGCCCCGCCGATCGCTGACCGTGAGGACCTGGTCGTCACGATCGCCCCCGGCGCTGCCCACGGGCACCCGGCCGTATTCATGCCGCACCGTGCCGCCATCGAAATCGACGGCAGTCGCCTGCCGATCTCCCCGGCCGCCGCGCGGCCGGACCGCAACCGAGACCGCGCCCGCTACGCGGCAGTGTGGGGCGCGTTCGTGCACGAGTGCGCCCACGCCAAGCACTCGGCGTGGGACCCGCCGCCGGTGGCCAACCCCGCTGTTGTCGAGGCCGCCATGCTGCTCGAGGAGTCCCGGATCGAGGCCGCCCAGGTCCGCCGCCGCCCCGACGACCGGCATTGGTTGCGTGCCAGCGCCACCGAGATCGTGATCGGCGACAACGGCGGCGCGAGTGCCGCCGGGCAGATCCCGCCGACCCCCTACGCCGCCGCCCACAATGCCGCACTCATCCTGGGGCGGGTCGACGGCGGTGTCCTCGAGGCGGCCGAATGCGCGCCCGCCGCCAAGGAAATCGAGTCCATCCTCGGCACCGACACCCTCGCGAAGTTGCGCGCGATCTGGCAGGAGGCGCACACCGTCGCCGATGACAACGCCGCTGCCATGCTCGAGCTCGGGCAGCGCTGGCTCGACATCGTGGGCACCGACCCTCACGACGAGCCCGTGCCGAACTCGTCTCTGTCGGGCGCGATCGCGGACACGGTCGCCAACATCACCCGGTCGGTCCTGGCCGCGCCGGTCGACCCGGACCCGGCCGAGGCCGCTTCCGCCGCGCGCATCGCCGCGCAACGTTCCGACAAGCGGGCCGCCGATCAGGCGCGCAAGGTGTTCGGCGACGGCACCAGCTACGGGTCGGGGCCGGGCACCACGCGAAGCACCCGCACACCCCGCGCGCCGCGCCAGAACGAACAGTCCGCCGCGCGGGTGCTGGCACGGGCACTCGACACCGCCGCCGCGCGCGAACGGGCCGCCGTGCGAACCACTTCGGCGCTGCCGCCGGGCCGGGTGCGGATGCGCGGTGTGCTGGCCCGGCAGGCACAGCTGGCCGCCGGTGCCATCCCGACCGCCGAACCGTTCACCCGCACCCGCAAAACCACCCCTCTACCGCCGTTGCGGGTCGGTATCGCGTGTGACGTGTCCGGGTCCATGAGAGAGTTCGCCGCCCCGGTGGCCTCGGCCGCGTGGATCATCGCCCGCGCCGCCGAGCTGGCCACCATGCCCGCCGCCACCGCGACTGTCACGTGGGGGAACTCGGTCGCACCCATCACCTACCCGGGCACCGCCCCGGCGCGGGTGACCGACTTCAACTGCCCGGATGGTGATCACGAGATCGACACCGCCATCGAGGCCCTCGACGGTGCCCTCGGTCTCGCCCGCCCCGGCGCGACCCGATTGCTGGTGATCATCTCCGACGGCCGTTTCAGCGGCGGCAACCGCAACCGCGCCCAGAAACGGCTCGACGCGCTGCGCGCGGCCGGGTGCGCGGTGTTGTGGCTGGCACCGGCAAACGGCAAAGAGCGCCCGCTGTCCGGGGTGACCGTGCACATACTCACCGATCCGGCCGCCACTGTCGTCGACATCGCCCGCGCCGCCACCGCCGCCGTACGCGCCGCCTAGGCGGAATTCGTCCATCCGCCGCGGCCGACGTCGCCACGTGCTCCTCTGCTATGACGTCGAGTGCTACTCGCTGCGGACGCGAAAGTCGTCGTGTAGTGCGAGAGCGGACGGTCGCGGGGAACTTCCAACACTGAACTAACCCGTGTTTTAGCTAGCGATCGCAACCCGTCGCGGCAATTCCTGCAAGACAGTCACTCCGTGCCGACGATAAGCGGCGACGGTCACAACCGTGACTGCCGTCCGAACTCGCCGTTTACACGATGCTGACACCGTGAACGCAACGATTGGTGCGGTCCGGTCATCCTGCCCGCTGCCGCACGGGCGATCCCGCGCCGCAGTCGCGCAGATTTCAGGCCAGCCGGCGCTCGGCTATCTTCGTGATTTCGTCGAGGGTGCGTAGCGTTTCCGATTCCGGCAGGGTCGGCAGGCTGAAGACCAATCGCTGTACCCCGGCCTCGGCATAGCCGTCGACCAGAGCCGGATCGAGCGGGACGAATGCGACTGTGACAGGCAGGTCATTGCCGTCGAGTTGGGCCACCTGAGCCGGGATCGCCGCGGGATCGTTCACCGCGGCGGGGATCCAGCCGACACCGTGGCGGATCGCGCGTTGGGCCGCCGACTCTCCGCCACCGATGAAGATCGGCGGATGCGGTTGCTGTACGGGCTTCGGCCAGGCGTACATCGGGTCGAAATCGACAAAGCGGCCGTGGTACTCGGCGAGGTCCTCGGTCCAGATCTTCCGGATGGCTTCGAGTTGCTCGTCGAGTAGCGCGCCGCGGGTGCGCGGATCGGTGCCGTGATCGGCCATCTCCTCGCGATTCCAGCCCGCTCCGACACCGAATACGAAGCGCCCGTTCGAGATCAGGTCGAGCGAGGCGACCTCCTTGGCGGTGTGGATGACGTCTCGCTGAACCAGCAGGGTGACCGAGGTTCCGAGGATCAACCGCTCGGTGACCGCCGCGATGGCGCCGAGGGTGACGAAGGGGTCCAACGCGCGGTAGTACACCCGCGGCAGCTCACCTCCGCCTGGGGCGGAGGACTTCCGACTCGCGGGAATATGCGAATGCTCAGGCAAGAATAGGGATTCGAACCCCCGCTCCTCCAGCGCTAGGCCAAGCTTCGGACCGCTGATCCCCTCGTCAGTAACGAAGGTGGTGATGCCTATCTTCATGAGTAGTATACTGAAACCTTCACATGTGTGTGAAGGTCAATGAATACTTCTGTGAGGTGGAACACATGCGTATCGGAGAGTTGTCCGAGCGAACCGGAACCTCCCGTCGGCTGCTGCGCTACTACGAGGAACAGGGCCTGATCTTCTCGCAACGCTGCCGCAATGGCTACCGCAGCTACGACGAGCACCTCGTAGAGCGCGTTCTCCAGATCCGAGGACTGCTCGATGCCGGCCTGCCGACCCGCATCATTAAGCAGATCCTGCCCTGTCTCGAGAAGGCTAGCTCCATCGTGTTCGACGAGGCCACACCGGAAATGCTCGACCTGCTGGAAGACGAACTCACCCGTATGTCCCGGCGCATCGATTGCCTCACTCGCAACCGGGAGGCCATTGCCGAATACCTCGACGCTGTACGCGCCCACGCATAACGATATGCCGACCTCTGCCGCCGGACTCAACGACCGAATTGCGACCGCTCACAAACGCATTCGTCGCTGACAGAAGGCCGTGCCAGGAGCACGGCCTTCTGGTGTGCAGTGAGGAAGCAGTGACCTCGAATCACTACTGTTGCGTCGTGCGCCTGGCTGCTCCCGGTGTTTTCGGCCGGACCGCCGTCGGCGCCACAGGGACGGGGCCTAGCCCTAGACTAACCACCCCGGGTGTCGCTGTTCGCCAGAACACCAACCCCCGCACCGCGCGGGCAACAACGACAGGACTCCAGACCCTCGACACACAGCCCACCGATGCTGATACCGCCGAGGCCAACTCGTAGCGGCACGGCCACCACCGACGGCGAGGGGCGTGTGGCGGCCTCGGCGGCCTCGCCTGTCGTGTCCCGCGGCGAGTCCGCCCGGCGTGAGTCGCCTGGCCTCGCCGCAACAATTGCCCGCGAGCCGAATTCCGCTCGTGCTGTTTGCATTCCGTGAATGGACGAGAGGAATTCGGGACCGGAATTTGTTTTCACGATCGGGCACGGACTTCGCGGCTTCCGACGCTATTCGCCGCTGGGCCAAGGAGGACACTCCTGGAGGGACACCATGATCGTCCGTAACGACACCGGCATCGCCGACCCAGCGGTCACCGCCGCTATCCCCGCGCTCGACACGGACCCGGCCGCGGCGGTCGCCCAGATGCGGCGAGCCTGCCGCGACAACGGGTTTGCGCTATTCACCATCGCCGACCCTAATGCGCCGGGCCGCACGATCCTCGCCGAGACCGCGCGATCGCTCGGTCTCGGCGACGCCTACATTCCACCGGTCTATACCGCCGACGCGGGCCGCTACGGCTACGACAGCGACGGATTCAACACAATCTCGCGGTAGTGACCACCGCCGAACATCGGTACTTCGGCACCGGTGCCACGCAAGGCTTCCACACCGACGGCACGCTTGACCCGATCGGTTTGGTGGCTACATCGTTGTTGTGGTTCGAGCGCGCGGCACCGGAGGGCGGGCACACCACGATCTTCCAGGCGGTCGAGGCGTTCGAGCATCTGCGCCGCAGCAACCCAGGCGGGGCAGCGACACTGATGTGCGAGGACACATTGACGCGGGTGGCGACCTCGTTCCACCCTCCGCAGAGGGTGACCGGGCCGGCGTTCGCCGACCTCGGCAACGGCCTGCGCGCTCGGTGGGCCGACGACGGCAACGAAATCTGGCAGCTGGCTGGTGATCTCGGTGCGCAGCGTGCGGCCATGGTCGAACAGATGCGCCAGAGGTCGCAGCCGGGTAGCCCGTACCGGCTCGATATAGCGATTCCTTCGCGTACCGGGGTGGTGCTGTGCAACGGCAGGGTGGCGCACGGACGCACCGCGTTTGTAGCCGGACCGGGCGAACGGATACTGATCCGCGGTCTGTACACCACGGAGCTGTCGTAATGAATTCAGCGGCAACACTTCTCGAACGCCGTCGCAGCGGCATCGATAACCTCCTCACGCGGTTCGGCTGCTATCTCGGTGAGGTCTTCGTGGAATGCCTCGACGGGTACTGGATCAACGAACCGTTCTGGGTGCCCCAGGCAGGAGTCACGCCCGTGGCAGGACCGGAGCGTGGAAGGGCCGAGTCCAACTACGGTATTGTTCCGGCCCGTCCCAGCGCGGCATGCGCAAGCACCTCGGTGATATCCACAGTCGGTAGTCGAGTGTTCTCCGGTGCGACAACCGATAGCTCCGTGCATCCGAGGACAACACCGTCGACATCGTCGCGATCGTAGGAGTCGATCCAGTGGCCGAGTTCACGACGCAACTCTTCGACCGGTCCGCCCGATTTGACCTGCTCTATCAGGCATCCGATTGCCCGTTGAAATTCTGGATATCGCACACGGCCCGAGAGATACGGTTCGAACAGCCTCAGCTGTCTTGTGGCCTCCGTTGCCAGCAAGAGCACTCGACGATAGGCGCGCCGCTCACACTCCGCAGACGTCTCGGCGAGAAGATTGCAGACCGGAACACGCGCTGCAGAAACGAGAGCCGTGTAGTAGGCGTGTGTCGTCGCCGACGGGACGACAATGAAATCGGCACCTGCACGCTCCAACATGGCGACCGCGTTCAGCAGCGCGGGCAACGGATCGGGCCCACGGCCCAGGAGATGCGCGATTCGGCTCGGTATCTGCTCACCGACCAGAATCGATGCCGGATACTCGTGGTCCACACTGGCTCCACTGAGGCGCAGCAACCTCTGGTGGAAATGCGCAGCAGCCAAAGGGCCAACCCCTCCGAGTATCCCTATTCGAGTGGTCATTCAACCTTTCCGATCGGTCACCGGCCAGAGGTACACATGAGCAGGACGGGCCATCAATGGTTCAGCAGCCATCCCACCGTGTCGTACTCGAGCGCGGGATAGGTCCCCAGGACGATCGCGGACAGAACCGCTGCCATCGAGAGCCGGCGATCCAGAGCGCAGCCACCCCGCCACCTGATATCACGACCTCGATCACGAGGCGCACTACTCCGGGCACCGCCACAGTGGCCGCCCCATCGCGGCTCGGATCCCCCGGCACCGCGAACCCACTCCACACCGCCACGACGGCAACCGGCAAAACCAGCACCAGCACAAACCGCCACGGCGCATAGAACTCTCGCCACCCGGGCAGGCCGAACGAGGCCATCGCGGCAGGCTCAAGCAGAAACCGCACGCCCAGCATGATCGGCTTCAACCACATGCGGCGAGCCTAACCCAGACATGTCCGGCGGCCCAGGGCTGAGAACAACCAGAACCATTGCGCCACTCCATGACTGGTGGAAACCGAACGGTGCCAACACGAATACGCCTGGCGACAGTCGCCATCGAGCCATCTCCGGACTGCTCGAGGACGCGGTCTCGCGCGCCGCCAACCACGTCGTAGTCGACGGCAGTCTCGACCATCGAGCTCGGCCGGGACGGATGCCCGCGATCGTCACGGTCGGTGAACTCGGGGAAGTCACCGGCAGCGGGCCTGTACGCCGACATTGCGGGCATGGTGCACGCCCTCAGGATCGAAGCTGTCCGCCGCCGGCGTTGACCGCGGAGAGCCGACCGTGGCGACCTGTCCAGCAGCGGTGTAGCGATCCACGCAGCCACCGACGTGCCGATTCCGGATTCGGCACCGAAGCGCCAGTTGAGCGGGTCGCACTCTAGCAGTTCGACTTTCGACTCGATTCCGGATACATCACCGTTTCACGGCTCTATGCTTTCTACGACACGTTGAACAACGTGCCGTTATTTACCGGTAGATGGATGCGGGTTGGTCCCATCGGAGCATCCACATCCTCCTGATGATGTGCAGGTTGACGATGCAGATCGATTTGAGATCCACGGTCGAACGGCCGCCGGAATGGGCGATGTTGGCGGCCGCGACGCCGGATTATGTGGTGTCGGTGCGTTGGCTCGAGACTATGGCGCCGTTGCTTCCGGGAGAGCCTCGCTGGCTGATCGCGACGGTCGACGGGCGCGCACAGATCGGGTTGCACACCCGCTGGCTTCGCTCGCCGCCCGGGGAGCCTCGCTACGACATCGCCGCCGTATTGCGCGGTGATATCCCGTCACCGGAACTGCACAGATGTTCCGAGCCGATCCCGATCGATGCGCTGTACCCATCTCTGCTTGTTGTGCTACCCGGATATGTCTGTGCGGCAGCGGGTTCGGGCGCGGCGGATCAGCCAGTTCTGCAGGGAACGCTGAGCGCTGTCGAGGTTTGGGCGGCTGCACGCGGTGCCCGGTCGGTGTCCTTCTTGTACGTGCCGCAGCGGCAGGAACCGCTTCGACGCGCCTTGATCGAATACGGCGCGCAGGCTGTACCGCTGTACCCGACCTGTGTACTGCCGTTGACCTTCGACAGCGTCGAGGAGTTTCACCACCAGCTGCCGAAGGCCCGCCGACGAGATATCGCGCGTCTGCGCCGCCGGCTGACCGAGAGCGATATCGCCGTGGGCGAGGCCGAGTTGGCGCAAGTCCGCGACGAGGTGCTCGATTTGCGGTTGGGACTGCTGCGCAAGTACGGCTCCGAGGCTGATGCCGCTGTGCAGTCGTCGGTGATCGATCGGATGCTCGCACTGTACGAGCCCCAAGATGTGGTTGTGGCGGTCGCCCGTCGCAAAGACGGGCTCGCCGGTTTCTCCCTAGGTCTTCGGCACGAAGATACGTTGCGGCTGTTGTGGTGTGGTCAGCGCCCGGACGCGTATGGAGCATATTTCGTCACATGCTTCTACGAGTCGGTGCGTGCCGCCCTGGCCCGTGGCGTCACCCGCATCGACTACGGCATCATGAAATGGGATCTGAAGATGTCCTTCGGCTGCCGTCTGGAGCAGCTGACCGGCCATCTGTTGACCATCGCACCCAATGCGGAGTAGCCGACTGTTCCTGTGCGGTCAGGCCGTATCGCTGCTGGGTGACGGTTGACGGTATTGGCGGTTCCGCTGCTCGTACTGCGGCTGACCGATGATCCCGCGGTTGCGGCATTGGCCCTCGGCACCCCGCGTGATCGGATATTTGATCGCAGGTCTGCCTCCGGCCCTCTGGTGGATCGGGTCGGCCCGTGGCGGATCCTCATCGCGAGCGATGTCGTCCGACTGCTGGTATTTCTCGTATTGTTCGGCTCGCTTGTATTCCGTCCCTGTTCGGTCGGGGTGATCGTCGTGCTCGCGTGCGTTGCAGGGGTAGCCGGAGCGTTCTTCGAGACCGCCCTCGTCGTCGCGGTACGCGACAGTTTCACAGGCGCGGATCCGTTGCGGGCCAACGGATTACTTGAGCTGGTGGGCCAGTTGACAGGGCCAGACCAGCACACCGCGTCATTCAACACCGCCCCACACACACGTCGGCCGAATTCTTGACAAGTGGATGGCAAATGACCGCAGATCACACGGTACTGTCGGCACCATGACCAGCGGCGATGCCTTTAGAGAGCACACTGGTAACTCACCGGGTACCTGTCACCTCACCGCCGGCCGCCGACGCCACCGTCGCAGTAGCTAGTCTGGCTTGAAGACGCGGAGAGGCGGGAAAGCAACCATGTCTGCACTCGATGATGCCCGGATCGTGCTGCTCCGGCACGGCGAAACCACCTGGTCGACCCAGCGCCGCCATACCGGGCGAACCGATCTGCCGCTCACCGAGCGCGGCGAAGAGCAGGCCGGCCGAGCCGGTCAGCTGCTGACCGAGCTGAAGCTGCGCGATCCGCTGGTGCTCACCAGCCCACGACAACGCGCCGTGCACACGGCCGCACTGGCGGGGCTCACCGACACCGCTGTCGACGACGACCTGGCGGAATGGGATTACGGCGACTACGAGGGCCGCACCACTGCGGAAATCCGCGAAACCGTCCCGGGCTGGACCATCTGGACCGGTCCGGTGCCTGGCGGCGAGACCGCCGACCAGGTGCATGCCAGGGCCGACCGGGTGCTGACCTCCGTCGAACCCACGCTGGCCGACCGCGATATCGTGCTGGTGGGGCACGGACACTTCTCCCGAGCACTGATCGCCCGCTGGACCGAGCTGGACCTCAGGGAGGGCCGCCGCTTCACCATGTCGACCGGGGCGATCACCGTCCTCGGTTACGAACACGACGTGCGAACCATCCTGGCGCACAACCTCGTTCCCGCACCGAACGGAGCAATCCTGTGACTCGATCCGGCGACGGCGTGATCCGCCGCGCGACGCCCGCCGACGTGCCCGGTCTCGTCGAACTGGTCTACGACCTAGCCGAGTACGAAAAGGCAAGGGATGAGTGCACATTGACCGCCGAGCAGCTGCACAGCGCGCTCTTCGGCCCGGCGCCGGCACTGTTCGCGCACGTGGTCGAGGAGGACACCGGACTGGTCGGCTGCGCCATCTGGTTCCTGAACTTCTCCACCTGGAAGGGTGCACACGGCATCTACCTGGAGGACCTGTACGTCAAACCGGAGACCCGCGGCAAGGGGTACGGCAAGGCGCTGCTGACCACGCTCGCCGAGGAAGCCGTCGCCAACGGCTACGGCAGGGTCGATTGGGCGGTACTGACCTGGAACACACCGTCCATCGATTTCTATAAGTCACTCGGCGCCGTCGGGCAGGACGAGTGGGTCGGCTACCGGCTCGAGGGCGAGGCCTTGGACGCACTCGGGCGCGGCGGCAAGTAGTCGCGCGGCGGGGCGAGAGCAAGGACCGACATGCGGGTGAGCGCCCCGGCCGAGTGGCCGACCACGGCAGACGAGGCAGTGGCGATGCAGGACGAGCTTCGCCCGTCGGTTGTCACGAAAAACCTTGGTACAGCAAAGTTCCGGACTGCCGCCGGACTGGACTCGGCTTATCACGACAACGGAACCTTCGCCGCCGCTGTCGTCGTATTGGACAGCGCCACACTGGAACCCGTCGACACCGCGGTGGCACACGGCACCGTCACCTTTCCGTATGTGCCGGGCCTGCTCGCGTTCCGCGAGTTGCCGACCACTATCGCAGCACTCGAAAAGCTCGGCACCACACCGGATCTGCTGGTCTGCGACGGCCAGGGACTGGCCCATCCACGACAGTTCGGATTGGCCTGTCACGTCGGTGTGCTCACCGGACTGCCGAGCATCGGAGTGGCCAAGTCGGCATGGGGCGACTACACCGCGCCAGGGCCCGAACGCGGCGCGACCTCCGACGTCACCATCGACGGGCAGATCGTCGGCCGCGTGCTGCGCACCAGGAGGGGGGTCAAGCCCGTCTTCGTATCGGTCGGCCATCTCATCGACCTCGACACAGCCTGCGCCCAGGTGCTGGCGCTCACCCCGCGCTACCGGCAACCCGAGACGACTCGGCAGGCCGATCAGCTCTGTCGGCAGGCGTTGCGCGCCGCCACCGGAGCCTGAGCAACACCACTGCTATCCGGTCCGCGGCCCGTCGGTATCGATGCCGTACTCCTGGGCCATCCACCGCGACGAGGGCGGCGCGAACAGCAGCACCAGCGCGGCGATCACCACGACGCCGAGCAGGACTCCGAAGACCGGCTGGTGCGAGTCGGTGAGCAACGACCAGGTGACCGGCAGCAACAACAGCTGAGCGATCACTGCGATCGCTCGGCCCCAGCGGTGGCCGAGCAGTAACCCGATGCCCGCGGCGAGCACGGCGCCGCCGAGGATGCCGAACCACGCCGCGGTGCCGTACCCGCTCGTCGTGCTCTGGTCATGCCCGAGCAGACCGCGCACCACCAGCACGATCGCCGCGATCACTGCGACGCCGCCCTCCAGTGTCACCAGTCCACCCGCACCGCGCACCGTGGTCGGCACACCGGAAAACTCGCCCTTGTCGGTCTCAGCCACGCGCCAAGCCTAAACGGCCGCCACCCGCGCGCGCCCGAGCGCAAGGCTGTCGCCGGACCGCCTCCGTCAGAGCCCGATTAGGCTTCGAAGCGTGCGGACGTTGCTGATCGTGAATCCCAATGCCACCTCGACTACACCGGCGACACGGGATCTGCTGGCACACGCCCTGGAGAGCCGGACCCAGCTGACCGTTGCACACACCCAGCATCGCGGGCACGCGGCGGAATTGGCGCAGTGGGCATCGACCAATGAGATGGATCTGATCGTGGTGCACGGCGGCGATGGGACGGTCAACGAAACCATCAACGGTTTCCTGCCATTGCCCCAGCTCAACGATGGTCAGGCCTGGCTGCCTCGACTCGGCGTGATCCCCGGAGGCTCGGCGAATGTCTTCGCGCGGGCGCTCGGCATTTCGCCGGATCCGGTGACCGCGACCAACCAATTGATCGATCTGCTCACGCTCGACAGTGACCGCAAGATCGGTCTCGGCATCGCCGACGACCGCTGGTTCACCTTCAGCGCCGGAGTCGGACTCGACGCCGATGTGTGTGAGGCGATCGACGCCAGCCGTGCCAACGGCCGAGCGGCGACGCCCGGCCACTACGTCCGAACCACCGTGCGCCAATTCTTCCGCGCAAAAGGCAAGGAGCCGAGCGTCCGGATCGAGATCCCGGGACACGCACCGGTGGACGGTGTCCATTACGCATTCGTAACGAACGCCAGCCCATGGACCTACCTGAACTCCACGCCGGTGCACACCAACCCCGGCACCACCTTCGAGACGGGCCTCGGCGTGTTCGCCGTGCGGTCGATGGCGGTGGTCCCGACCCTCATGCTCGCACGCCAGTTGCTGGCAACCAATGGACACCCCAAGTCCCGCAACCTGTTTCGCGAGGACGATGTTCCGTCGGTGCGGATCGTCGCCGCGGAGCCCATCGGCCTGCAAATCGATGGCGACTTTATCGGAAAACGCAACATGGTGGATTTCACAGCTGTGCCCGACGTGCTCGCCGTCGTCGCTCCCCAGCCTTCCTGAGCACGAAACGCGCGAAAACATCGCGTTTGCGCTGCGAAAACTGGGTAGAGCGAGTACAAAGGACCCGGCGGTTCCCCTAGGGGAACCTTGAGAGCGTGAGCTTCCCCACGGTGCACCGGATACCTATTGACATCTACGGTGTTCGTGAAAGCATTCACAAGCAACCGTGCGGAAACATTCGAGTCGCACAAGTGAACGATCCACAAACCGTAGGCGCCTTTTTGCGGCGCCCAGCAAAGGAGCAGAGGAATGGACTGGCGCCACAAGGCCATCTGTCGCGATGAGGACCCCGAGCTGTTCTTCCCGGTGGGTAACAGTGGTCCTGCGCTCGCGCAGATTGCCGATGCCAAGCTGGTCTGCGCTCGCTGCCCCGTTACCGCCGACTGCCTGTCCTGGGCCCTGAAGTCCGGGCAGGATGCCGGCGTGTGGGGTGGAATGAGCGAGGACGAGCGCCGCGCGCTCAAGCGTCGCAACGCGCGCACCCGCACCCGCACTGTCGTCTGATTCTCGAGACGACCGGCGCTACCGGACCACTCAGCCCGGACCGGTAGCGCATTGAGCCCGGCACCTCCCGAGGTGCCGGGCTGTATTGTTTTGCAGCGCCTTCGGCGCTGCGTGTTCGCGGCCCCCTTGGTCTCGCTTCCGAGCGGCCGAGACTCGCGCCTTCGGCGCATGCGCTTCGGCCGCTCGGAAGCGAGACGGGCCGCGAACTCTAGTGCTCGGTCTCGCTTCGCTCGGAAGACATCATCGTGCCGAGCGGGGGCGGAGGTAGTTGAGCTTGCGACTTCAGTTCGGGCGCTTCGGCGGCGGTAGCGGTGGGATGCGCCGCAAACCCTGGTGCT